>JAWXVF010000069.1:0-12866 GCA_044425555.1 Eubacteriales bacterium | reverse complement strand
TATTGAAATTGAAACCAATAGTGGGAAAAAGATGATTAGAATTCATGAGATTCACATGGAAGAAGATGCAGGGAAATTAATCCATGATGAGTGGGATAATTGTTCTCTTGTAGATTACAATCGTTCAGGTGTACCTCTTATTGAGATTGTATCAGAACCAGATATGAGAAGTGCAGAAGAAGTCATTGCGTACCTTGAAAAATTACGATTAATCATTCAATACTTAGGAGCTTCTGATTGTAAATTACAAGAAGGCTCTATGCGTGCAGACGTAAACTTATCTGTTCGTGAAGTGGGATGTGAAACTTTTGGTACTAGAACAGAGATGAAGAACTTGAACTCTTTTAAAGCCATTGCTCGTGCTATTGAGGGAGAACGTGCAAGGCAGATAGAATTAATAGAAGAAGGAAAAAGTGTGGTACAAGAAACTCGTAGATGGGATGACAACAAAGAATATTCTTATGCCATGAGAAGCAAAGAAGATGCCAAAGATTATCGTTATTTCCCAGATCCAGACTTAGTGCCAATACGTATTAGTGATGAATGGATTACTAGAGTAAAATCAGAACAACCAGAATTAAGAGATGATAAAATCAAGAGATATTTAGAAGAATATCAGATTCCTGAATATGATATTAAGTTATTGACTTCTTCCAAACACATGGCAGATTTGTTTGAAGAAACTGTTTCTATTTGTAAAGAACCTAAAAAAGTATCGAACTGGCTTATGGTGGAAACTATGCGACTTTGCAAAGAACATGAAATGGATTTAGAAGAGATTAAATTCTCGGCAGAGAATTTAGCACAATTAATTCAAATGGTAGATGGGAAAGAGATTACAGGAGCAGTTGCTAAAGAAGTCTTTGAAGTTATGTTTCAAGAAAACTGTGTTCCCAAAGAATATGTGGAGAAGAATGGGCTTAAGAACGAAGTGGACGAAGGAAAATTAGCACAAGTGATGCAAGAAATTCTTGAAAAGAGCCCACAGTCAGTGGAAGATTATAAGAATGGAAAACAAAAAGCCATTGGTTACTTAGTAGGACAGACCATGAAAGCTATGGGTGGAAAAGCAGATGCAGGTGCAATCAATGTTAAATTCAAGGAAATGCTAGATAAAATGTAAGATGTATAAAAATCTCACTTTAGAAAAAGTGAGATTTTTTGTAATAAATAAAGGAAATATAAATGTTATACAGAATATTATAAATAAGAGGGTTGTAAAATGGTAGTATGTTACTTTTACGAAAAGAGGACAAAATCATGTTACTTAGAAATAGCTTTGAAGAGTACGAACAACAATATTTAAGTCCATATGCTACATTAAGTAAATATTCAAAAGGAAGAAAAGTGCAAGAAGAAGAATGTGATATTCGAACGGTCTTTCAAAGAGACCGTGATCGTATTTTGCATTGTAAGGCATTTCGCCGTTTAAAAGATAAAACACAAGTGTTCTTAACACCAGACGGGGATCATTATCGTACAAGGCTAACGCATACTCTTGAAGTATCTCAGAATGCACGTACTATTGCTAAGGCTCTTCGTCTTAATGAAGATTTAGTAGAGGCAATTGCATTAGGACACGATCTAGGGCATACACCATTTGGCCATGCAGGGGAACGTGCGCTGAATATGGCATGTCGAGAGGGGTTTCGTCATAACCTGCAAAGTGTTCGCACGGTTGATTTTCTGGAGAAGTCTGGAGTTGGTTTAAACTTAACTATGGAAGTGCGAGATGGAATTCGAAATCATCAAACTTCTGAAATGCCATCTACCTTAGAGGGGAAGATTGTTCGATTATCAGATAAGATAGCATATATTTATCATGATATGGATGATGCCATTCGAGGTGGAATTATTGTAGAAGAGGATGTACCATTAGCAATAAGAAACTTATTAGGAGAAACTTCTAAAGATCGATTGGATTATCTGATTCATGATCTGATTACAAATAGCATAGGACATAATGAAATTGCGATGTCAAAAGAAACAGAGGAAGGTTTTAGAGAATTAAGAAAGTTTATGTTTGCTAAGGTGTATCGTAACCCAGAAGCAAAAAGTGAAGAGATGAAAGCGGAACATTTAATCTATGCATTATATGAATATTATTGTGACCATGCACACATATTACCTAGAGAGCATCATGAGAGAATGGAGAAATATGGTGATTCTAAAGAGCGTGTAGTGTGTGACTATGTAGGAGCAATGACGGATCGCTTTGCAATTTCTACATATAAAGAATTGACGATTCCAAAATCATGGCATGGTTAGAAGGAGCTACATTTTATGTATTATCCAGAAGAATTAGTGGAAGAAGTACGGCAAAGTAATGATATTATAGATGTAATAGCAGAACGAGTACAGTTAGAGAAAAAAGGCCAAACTCATTGGGGATTATGTCCTTTTCATAATGAAAAAACCCCATCTTTTTCGGCAACACAACATAAGCAAATGTATTATTGTTTTGGATGCGGTGTAGGTGGGAATGTGTTTACTTTTCTGATGGAATATGAAAATTATTCTTTTCCTGAGGCAATTGCACACTTAGCAGAAAGGGCAAGGATTACCTTACCAGAAGTGGAGATGAGTGAGCAAGAACAAAATGTACGTTCCAAAAGAGCAAAGATTTACGATATTAGTAAAGAAGCTGCTAAATTTTATTATGCGCAACTACGGAGTCAAAATGGTGTAATTGGATATGAATATTTTAAAGAACGATTATTAGAAAATGATACCATGAATCAATTTGGATTAGGGTATGCGGGGCAATCAAGTCAAGGTTTACTCCAATATTTAAGAAGTAAATCATATGATGTGGAGTTGATGAAAGAAGCAGGACTTGTTAATATTGATGAGCGAAGAGGAGCTTATGATAAATTTTTTAATCGTGTGATATTTCCCATTCAAGATGTAAATCATAAAGTGATTGGTTTTGGAGGAAGGGTGATGGGTGATGGAAAGCCTAAGTACTTGAATTCTCCGGAAACATTCATATTTGATAAGAGCAGAAATCTATATGGGTTAAATTTGGCAAGAACTTCTAGAAAAAAGTATATGATTATTTGCGAAGGATATATGGATGTGATCACACTTCATCAAGCTGGCTTTACGGAAGCAGTAGCTTCCTTAGGTACAGCATTTACTACAGGACAAGCTAATTTATTGCGACGTTATACAGAAGAAGTGAAGCTTATTTACGATAGTGATGAGGCAGGAATCAAAGCCACCTTACGTGCAATCCCTATTCTAAAAGAGGCAGGAATCCAAGCACAGGTAATTTCTCTTTCTCCCTGTAAAGATCCTGATGAATTTCTGCAAAAAGAGGGAAAAGAGGCTCTGACTCAAAAATTAGAACAAGGTAAGAATAGTTTTCTGTTTAGCATTGAAATGTTAGAGAAACAATTTCAATTAAGTGACCCTGCACAGAAGGTTAATTTTTATAAAAGTATTGCGAAGGAATTATGTACTCAATTTAGTGAAGAGGTAGAACGTGATACGTATATGAAAAGTGTGGCACATCATTATATGATAGAATATGAGCAATTGAAGAAATTGGTAATTAGTTATGCTATGACGGGTCAATATAAAAAACCGATTTCTTTAGAATTTCAGAAAAAGCAGAGTCAAAAAGAACAAAGGGATGATGCCACTAAGAAAATACAACGTTTGTTGTTAACCTGGATTAGTGAAGAGCCTTATTTATATGAACAGATGAAGGAGTTAATTGCTCCTAAAGATTTTGTAGAACCCTTATATGAAAAGGTGGCAACTTGTATGTTTGAAGGGATTAGAGAGAATAACTTGAATCCAGCGGCGATTATTAGTTTGTTCCAAGATGAGGAAGAACAAAAGCAAGTAGCTTCTATATTTCATACGAAGTTACACGAAATCAAGACAATAGAAGAGAAGACTAAGGCGATTCAAGATATTATAGTTAAGGTCAAACAACAAAGTTATGAACAACAAGTGAGCAACATGGATTCGGATAGTACTGCATTTATGCAAGCAATTGAAGGTAAAAAGCAACTAGAAGAATTAAAAACATTTACGATACGTATAAAAGATTAGAATAGCGAGGGATGGAAAGATGGACAACCAAATGGATGAAAACATTAAATTATTAATTGATGACAAGATTAAAGAGTTGATGGAAATTGCAAAGAACAAGAAAAATATGTTGGAATTTGAAGAAGTGAAACAACTTTGTGTGAATATTCCTATGGATGAGCGGGAATTAGAACGCATTGTGGAGATTTTAGAGTTACAAAATATTGATGTGTTACGCATTGTGGATAACGATGAACCAGATGAAGAAATTTTATTAGCAGAAGAAGAAGAGGAAGTAGAGAATATTGACTTATCGGTTCCAGATGGAATTAGTATTGAAGATCCAGTGCGTATGTATTTGAAGGAAATCGGAAAAGTAGCACTTCTAAGTGCAGAAGAAGAAATTGAACTTGCCAAGAAGATGGAAGATGGAGATGAGGAAGCTAAGAAAGCCTTAGCAGAGGCTAATTTGCGTCTTGTGGTAAGTATTGCAAAACGCTATGTGGGTCGTGGTATGTTATTCTTAGATTTAATTCAAGAGGGAAATCTTGGTTTAATTAAGGCAGTAGAAAAATTTGATTATCGTAAAGGATATAAATTCTCTACCTATGCGACTTGGTGGATTCGTCAAGCCATTACAAGAGCTATAGCGGATCAAGCAAGAACGATTCGAATTCCGGTGCATATGGTGGAAACCATTAATAAATTAATTCGTGTGAGTCGTCAATTATTACAAGAATTAGGGAGAGAACCTTCCCCAGAAGAAATTGGAGAAGAAATGGGATTGCCAGTCGAACGTGTTCGAGAAATTTTGAAAATCTCTCAAGAACCTGTTTCTTTAGAAACTCCAATTGGAGAAGAGGAAGATAGCCATTTAGGGGATTTTATTCAAGACGATAATGTTCCAGTACCTGCTGAAGCAGCAGCATTTACCTTGTTAAAAGAGCAATTAGTGGAAGTATTAAGTACCCTTACAGAGAGAGAACAAAAGGTATTACGACTACGATTTGGATTAGATGATGGACGTGCAAGAACCTTAGAAGAAGTGGGGAAAGAGTTTAAAGTTACAAGAGAAAGAATTCGTCAAATTGAAGCTAAGGCACTTCGGAAATTACGTCATCCAAGTAGAAGTCGTAAATTAAAAGATTATTTAGAGTAGGAAATAAATACTATGGAATTATCAAAGCGGTTACAAGCAGTAGTAGACTTGGTAACAATAGGTTCCGCAGTTGCTGATATAGGTTGCGATCATGGATACGTATCTATTTATCTATATACTCATGAGATTAGTTCAAAGATTATTGCATTAGATGTAAATAAAGGGCCTTTGATGAAAGCAAATGAGCATATAGAAAAGTATGGTTGTAAAGGCATTGAGACACGACTATCTAATGGATTGGATAAGTTAGAAGTAGGAGAAGTAGATACAATGATCTGTGCAGGCATGGGTGGAAGACTTATTTTACAGATGATAGAACATAATAGGAAGAAGGTGGTTCAGATAAAAGAATGTATTTTGCAACCACAATCAGAAATAGGGATAGTTCGACATCAATTAATAACATGGGGATTTGAATTTTTGGAAGAAACCATGGTATATGAAGACGGGAAGTATTATCCAATTATGAAAGTTGTGCAGACTAATAGGGATAATGATTGGAATTATAGGGAGTGTGAATTTCAATTTGGACCAATATTATTAGCGAATCATAATGCAGTGCTATTTCACTATTTAAGGAAACGCAAACAACAATATGAAGCTCTCTATCAAGAGATATCCCAACAAGAAAATAAGGGAACAACTGTAAAAAGAATAGAAGAGTTACAAAAAGAACTAGAATTAATACAAGAAGCAATTGGTTATTACCCTACGAAAGAATAGAGGTGTTTAGTAATGTTTGGTTTATTGGCAATTCTATGGGTGCTATCTCCTTTTGTTCTGATTCCTTTAGTGATTAGTTATCGACAAAAGTATAATAGTGCGATGATAAGGATTCTAGAGCTAGAACAAGGGAATAGTGTTCCTGATAAAAATAAAATACATATAGAATGGCAGATGAATCCAGATGAAAAATCAGAGGATGCATTTGTAGAGAAAGAATCCATAGAATTCAAAGAATCTATAGAAACATTAGATCGAGTGGAACGTTTAGAAGCAATACAACAACAGATTGTAAAAGGAATTGATACTACAATAAAGGGAAAAGTAGTACCAGAAAAACAAGTCGATTATAGAGAGAAACGAATGCAAGGTAGCATGGTGGTAGGTGTTTTACTAATTCTAGTATCAGCCCTAATTTTTGCAACGACTACATGGCAAGTAATGCCACAAATTATGAAAGTTATGTTAATTGCATCTGTTTCCCTTGTGTTTTATGTGGCATCTTACTTTTCTAGAAAAAAATTCGACTTAGAGATTACAAGTATTGCTTTTTATCAATTGGGTTGTTTTTTTACACCGGTGGCTATTCTTTGTGTTGGCTTTTTTGAGTTATTAGGTACTCTCTTTACTCTAAGAGGAAATGGTGTGTATGTGGTACAATTGGTTATGGCAATTGTATTTGGAATAAGTGCTTATATAGGACGGCGAATTTTTGAAAGAGTAATTTTCTATTATATGACACAAGCAGCAACTTGTATAGCCTTTTTTATGTTACCAAGTGGATTAGGTTATGATTTACGAGTGGGAGTATTTTTTACCTTATGTTATGTTTTCTACTTAAATACGAAGTTAGTATTAGAAGGTGATCATCAATGGTTGCATATAATACAACCATTTGTTATGTGGACTTGTATAGGACAAGGAATTTATTTATTTCATGTAAGTGCTTTAACGCAAATTACGGTTATGGGTATCTTTGCCATTTTGTTCTACTTTCTGTACTATTTGATAGAAGGAATAAGAGATTCTTCATTTTATAATCCTGTGGCAAGAATTCTTTGCTTAGTAATGCAATCAATTGCTATTTGGAATGCTATGATGTATGAAAGTTATTGGTATAGTTTTATAGGAAGTATATGCTTACTAGTATGTCTAGTATGTAATGCTAAGAAAGGTGTAAAAGGAATAGAACGCCAGTTATCAATATGGGGAGTCTTATTGCCATTTTACTGTGTGTGGCAGTTGTTTGATATACAATCTATTTCTAATAAAAGTCTTATATTTACAGGGATAACAAGTGTATGTTTCTTGCTGACATTAGGAATTATTCTGTGTTATAAAGCGTATGTGGATGGTCATATAGAAGAAGATGCAGAATTTCCTTTGTTATGTAATGATTATAAGTTACCTATGTTATTGGTTACTTCTGGTTTTGCTTTTTATGCAAGTGGAATTCTGCCTATTAGCAAATTGGCAATTATTGCTGTATGGCAAGTAGTAAGTCTTCTCTATTTGTTAAGAGATGATATACGTTATGAAAGAGCATTATTACTTATTGGAATAGTTGCTCCTTCTTTAAGTGTTGGAATTCTGTCGCCAATACCCATTAATGATTTAATGACAGGAAGTGTACTAGCATTTACTGGAATCATGTATTTAGCACTTTCTGCGAAGTATTTTCTACGAAATAGAACCTTAACCAAGTGGATTGGTACGATTACTATGTACTTTGGATATTGGTTAGTATTCTTAGAATTACCTGGTAGAAGCTTTGATTATAGTAGTATAGGAAGTACACAAACCATTTTATATGATATAGGTATTCCTTATTGTATAGCATATGCTATTGTAATAGGTGCTTTTTTATTGAGTAGAGTATTGGATACTTCGATTTTAGTAACACCTATTCAGTTTACCATCATCTTTTTGATGTATAGGACAATAGAAACGGTAATTCCTTTATCCGTAGATCAACTTTATGCAGTAGGAATTGGCTTAGGGATTCTCTTTATTTTATTAGGTCGTTATGGAAAGAAATCAGTGATAAGTATTTACAAAGAAGAGAATAAAATTAATATAGAAGGAGTTGATTTTATTGGAATTTCTGCTATAGTAGGAATTCTACCAGCCTCTTTTTCTACTAATGAATATCTTGTATTTGCAAGCTGTTGTGCAATTACATTTTATGCATTTTCATTTTATAAGCGTCAAAATGTATTTGTAGATGTGATTGCTAATGGAATCACTTTGTTTTTAGGGTTCGTCTCATGGTGTCATCAACCGTTCTTTGAAATTCCTACAGACTATTTACTAGAATATGGAATTCTAGGTGTGGTAATTGTGATAACTATTCTAGAACTTATTAAAGGAAGTAGAACATACGTAGATTGGATTCAATATGGATTAGCAGTAGTGTGTGTATTGGTACAAGGAATGGAATGTTTGATTAGAGAACGCATAGCAGATGTATTATTTTTA
Source organism: Eubacteriales bacterium (assembly GCA_044425555.1). GTDB lineage: Bacteria > Bacillota > Clostridia > Lachnospirales > Lachnospiraceae > JAWXVE01. Next base: position 4,462 of record JAWXVF010000069.1, on the reverse strand, counting down.
GGAATTGCAATGGTATTTGTATTGCTTTATTCAGGATGGAAACAGCAAATGCGTTGGATGGTACTTTCGCTTATAACGATTATTATCTTATTACTCTATATGACAAGGAGTTTTTGGATGAGTATTGCTTGGTGGGTATACTTATTGGTGGCAGGTATCACTTTAGTAGGTGTTGCTATTCATTCAGAGGTAAAAAAAGAGAAATAAAATAATAGGAGATAACAAATATGATATGCAAAGATTTTGTGAAAGTATTAGAAGAGGTAGCACCATGTAAATACGCTTATTTGTGGGATAATGTAGGTTTATTAGTGGGAGATTATGAGAAAAAAATACAACGTGTTCTGATTGCACTAGATGTTACAGAGGAACTAATAGAACGAGCTGTAAGAGAGAATATTGATATGATTGTTACACATCATCCTCTGATTTTCGAAGGTATGAAGCAAGTAACTAGGCATGACTTTGTTCAAAGACGAGTCTATCAATTAATTCAACACGACATCTGTTATTATGCAATGCATACGAATTATGATGTTATGAGAATGGGGAAAGTAGTAGCGAAACAATTAGAACTGCAAGATTCTAATGTATTAGAGGTAACGGTTCAAGATATGACCACTATAGAAGGTTGTGGTCGATATGGAAATTTATTAAAAAGTATTACGCTAGAAGCGTATGCTAAGGAAGTAAGGAAGCAATTGCAAGTAAATCAAGTACTTGTATATGGATCGTTTTCGACAATGATTCAAAAAGTTGCTGTTATGCCAGGTTCTGGTGCTGACGCTATTCAAAAAGCGATAGAATTGAAGGTAGATGTGTTGGTAACGGGTGATATGAAACATCATCAAGGAATGGATGCAGTAGCACAAGGATTAGCCATTATTGATGCAGGACATTATGGAACAGAGAAATTTTTTATAACAGATATGAAAGAATATCTATTACAACATATAAAAGGTGTAGAAATTCAGGTATTTGAACAAGGAGAACCGTTTCAAGTTGTTTAGGTATTTAGGATACAAACAATTGATAGAAATCTAATATACATTATGAGAAAGGAAGTAAAGAATGAATACAATGGAAATAAGAAATGTAGAAACAATAAAAGAGTTGACACCTAATAGTCCATCAGGATATCGTGCTTATGTAAGAACAGCTATTTTGCTATTAGCTAAATCAATTCATGATGTAACAGGTGGAGATTTCGAAACAAAAGTAAAAATTGATTACTTAATTGGAACAGGTTATTTTTGTAGGTGTGAAGGAAAGATATCTTTGGAAGACTCTTTTATAGAACAGGTTACTAGTCGTATGAAAGAGTTAGTTGCTCTGAAAACACCAATTACTAAGAAACGTTATCCATTAGAGGAAGGTATTGCTATTTTTCATAAGCAAAAGATGACGGATAAAGAGAAATTATTTCGATATAGACGTTCTACTACTGTTAATATTTATGAATTAGACGGATATTATGATTATGCTTATAATCAGATGTTACCAGACGTTTCTTATATTGAGTATTTTCAACTTTCACTATATAAAAATGGTATATTATTTACATTACCAACAAGAGAAGATCTTACGAAAGTGACAGTTACTAACAATCATGACAAACTATTTGAAGCGTTGCAACAATCAGATGAATGGATGATGACTTTAGGAATTAGTAATGTGGGGGATTTGAATGAACAGATTGCCATGGGAAATATGCAAGAGTTGATTTTAATTCAAGAGGCTTTATTAGAAAGTCGTATAGGAGAAATTGCAAGAGATATTAAGAAAAGAAAATTGGTGAAGTTTGTAATGGTGGCAGGTCCTTCCTCTTCTGGTAAGACCACTTTTTCCCATCGATTATCTGTGCAATTAAAAACATTAGGATTAAAACCACATCCGATTGCAATAGATGATTATTTTATTAATCGAGATCATACGCCATTAGATGCAGATGGGAATTTAGATTTTGAATGTATAGAAGCCATTGATTGTGAACAATTTAACAAAGATATGGTAGCCTTATTAGCAGGAGAAGAGGTGGAACTTCCTTCTTATAATTTTAAATTAGGGAAGAGAGAGTACAAAGGGAATTTTAAAAAATTAGGTGCAGATGATATTCTAGTGATCGAAGGAATTCATGGATTGAATAATAAAATGTCTCAAAAGTTAGAAGATGACTATAAGTATCGCATTTATATTAGTGCATTGACCACCTTAAATATTGATGAACATAATCGAATTCCAACAACAGATGGAAGATTATTACGACGAATTGTTCGTGATGCAAGAACACGTAATATGGAAGCTAGACAGACTATAGCTATGTGGCATTCTGTTCGAAGAGGGGAAGAGAATAATATTTTTCCGTATCAAGAAAATGTAGATGTAATGTTTAATTCTGCATTAATCTATGAAATAGCCATGTTAAAACAGTATGCAGAACCTTTGTTATTACAGATTACACGAGAAGAGACAGAGTATGCAGAGGCACAAAGACTATTAAAATTCTTAGAATTTTTCTTAAATGCCTCTAGAGAAATGATTCCATATAACTCAATCACAAGAGAGTTTGTTGGAGGTAGTTGTTTCTTAGTATAGTGATTTTAAAAGAGGGAGGAAGAATTTAGGTTGTTTATGAAAAGAGAATTGAAGATGAGAAGAGATTTACTTTCTAAAAAGGTGAGTAGTCGTCTTATTAAAATGATGTTTATATTGAATCTCGTCGTGATTACTGGGATTGCAATATATATTTCTATAGAATTGAATAAATCAGATGAAAGGTATTTTAAAGAAGTAATTAATAATATTTCTTCTACGATTGAAACAAAAATGATGAGTTATTTCCGCTTAGCAGAAGTATTAGCAAGTAATCATGGGGTGATTGAATTACTAGAGCATAGTAGTAAGGAAGCTCCCATGGAGTTTCATGATAATATTGAGCATGTATTGCAAGAATTACAAGATGCCATTGAATCTTATGCAGGGGGTGTTATGAATATAACTATACTTAGTGTGGAGGAGGATAATTATATTATGTCCGATGGTATCCTATCTATTAGAGATACGGTAACAGACCGTCTTTATTACGAGGCAGTGACGAAACAAGAGACAATTATAACACAACCTTATCTACAGAGTCAGAATAGTACAAAAATTGTGTCTACCGCAGCCCCTGTTTTTACAAAAGAGGGAGAAGTATTAGGCTGTGTAGTAGTAAATATTCCTATATCTTTTTTATCAAACTTAATTACTTTTGTTGGGAAGACAGGCAGTATATGGGTTATGGATGGTAGTCATGAAATTCTAGCACATACGGATGCGTCTTACATAGGACAGGATTATAGTATGGTAGGAATAGGTGGCGATATATTTGAGGAAGAGATTCGTAATCCAAGTGGAGAGTTATTTAGGTATGAAAAGAATAGAACGAGTCGTATTGGCGCTATTGGATATATTGATTTGCTTGAATGGACGTTAGCGGTAGGAATGGATTATAGTGAATTCATTTCTAATACTATCGTAGTAGTGATTGTATTAATTGTTATTCAAGTATGTTTCTTATTCTTGCTATTATATATATGTAAAAAAGTGGTAAAAGATTATTTGGAGCCATTAAAAGATGAGAATGCAGCTATGGTGAGAATGATCTGTGGAGATTTAGGACATGAGATTACGGTTAATACTGATAGCGAAATCGGAAAAGTTTGTGATGACTTTCGTTTAACAATGGAGATACTACAAAATTATGTAAATGAGATTTTAGAGAATGTAACAGTATTTAGCAACATAGATTTTACAAAAGAGAGAAAATATAAAGAGTTAGATAATCTTGAGGCGATTCAAAACTCCATACATGATTACGAAAGAGTGATAACAGAAACGTTATTTGCTCTACGTATGGCAGTTCTAAAAGTAAGTGAAGGAGCTAATCAAGTAGCGGTAGGTGCGGTAGGTCTTACAGATGGTTCCGTGATACTATCAGATACAGTCGTATCACTTAATCAAGTAATGCATGAAATGACCATGCAAATACAACGAAAGAGTGGAACTGAGCAAGGGGTAAGTACAGAAGATTTACTAGTGGGTAATGAGAAAATGAATACAATAATGAAAACAATGTCTCAAATCGAAATGGCTAGTAAAGGGATTGTGGATACTCTAAACTATATGGAAAATAATGTAACACAAATGGAGTAATCTAGTAAAAATTAATCTTGAAATTTAAGGAAATGTACATATACCATATCGTTTCTTCATATAGTAGTATAAATTTAGAATATGGGGAAAAGATATGACACAAATATATGAGGATATTTCAAAAAGGACAGGTGGGGAGATTTACTTTGGGGTAGTCGGTCCTGTAAGAACAGGAAAATCTACTTTTATCAAGCGATTTATGGACTTAATGGTACTTCCATTAATAGAAGATGAATACGATAAAGGACGTGCCATTGATGAATTGCCA
>JAWXVF010000068.1:0-12987 GCA_044425555.1 Eubacteriales bacterium | reverse complement strand
ATTGGTCACTCGGGAAACATCCCAATGAGATAAGTTGCCAATTCTTTCTAATTCCTTACTACCAGCAAACATACTCTTCATATTGGTCACTCGGGAAACATCCCAACGAGATAAGTCTCCTATAGATTTTAATTGGCTCCAAGCAAAAAGATTCCACATTGTTGTAACCTTGGAAACATTCCAGCGGTCTATATTGCCAATGGTAGTCAATTTCACTTCACTAAATAGATGATCCATATTGGTGACATTAGAAACATTCCAATTAGATAAATCTCCTATGTTTTCTACATGAGATTCATAGAACATATAGCTCATATTTTCTACCTTAGAAACATTCCAGTGGTCAAGATTACCAATTTCTCTAAGATTAGAATTGGCAAACATTTTATCCATATGTGTAATCTGAGAAACATCCCAATTACCAATAGAAATTTTTTGAAGTTTTGTACCAGCAAACATACCACTTAATTGGTGTAGCCTTCTACCTAATTGAATCCATTTTAGGTGTTCTGCATTACGAAAAGGACCAAAAAAGACACTACTTCCATCCTTACGCTTGACGGTTTCATATAAAAATCCAGACACAAAGTCAGGAATTTCAATTTGTGTAACACCCTTTTGTTCATTATACATAGCAATATATATTTCGTTATCCTTTAGAATAAAGTCAAAAATTTTGCCATTCTTTCGATCGTATTGGTAAGTTAATTTTTGGAGCATATCAGTAGTTAATTGTTCAATGTTTTTGTTAGGTAAATGATTCAATATTTTGTCCTCCGTACTTACTTAAAATTATATGTTGTTTTATAGGAAAGTCAAGACTTATTCTAGTATTTCTTAAGTGAAAATAAAGGAAGAAAGAGAAATAGAGATTTCTATAAAAAATAGGTGTACTTTGGGAAAGATTCGTTTATAATCAAGAAAGAGGTATTTGAAATAAGTAAATCAAATGGGAATGGAGAATAAGGTGTATATAATAGTAGGTTTAGGAAATCCAGGTAACAAATATGATAACACAAGGCATAATATTGGATTTGCATTAATAGATGCAATAGCTCATACATATAATATATCAGTTATTGAGAATAAGCATAGAGCATTGATTGGGAAGGGAATGATAAACGGTGTAAAAGTAATCTTAGTTAAACCCTTAACTTATATGAATGTAAGTGGTGAAAGTGTTAGATCTGTAGTAGATTATTATAAAATTGATGAAACTAGTCAATTAATTATTCTATATGACGATATTAGTTTAGAGGTAGGTCAATTAAGAATACGAGAAAAAGGAAGTGCTGGTGGTCATAATGGAATCAAAAGTATCATTGAGCATTTAGGAGATAATGTATTTTTAAGAATGAAAATTGGGGTTGGAAATAAACCAAAAGGATATGATTTGGCAGATTACGTATTAGGACACTTTACGGAAGAGGAAATTCGTATCTTACAACAACAATTAGAAGGTATGATTCATGGAGTAGATTTAATTGTACATGATAAAGTAGCAATAGCTATGAATTTATATAATAAAAAGATAGAAAATAAATAACGGATACGAGGTGACTAGTGAAAACTTTACTACATCCTTTACAAGAGTTAAAGGAATATAATCAAGTACGAAAATTATTAGAGGAAAAAAAAGATAGTATTGGTTTAGTAGGGTGTGTAGATTCTCAGAAATTACACGTTCTTTATGGGATAGGTGAATCTTTTTCGAATAAATTATTGATTACTTACAGTGAAAAGAGAGCAAAGGAAATCTATGAAGATGCTCTTTTCTATGATAAAAATACAGTAATATTTCCAGCAAAGGATTTGATTTTTTACCAAGCCGATGTTCATGGTAATCAAATTATTGAAGAGCGTATGAAGTGTTATCGTAAGATATTAGAAGAGCAGCCATTTACTATGGTGACTACTTTTAGTGCATTGATGACTTCACAGATTCCTCTTAATCTGTTAAAAGAAAGTTGTATTCGAATAATAAAAGGGAGTATGATTCAAGAAGAAGCTATTGCTTCTAAATTGGTACAAATGGGATATGAAAAAACTCATCAGGTAGAGCAAAAGGGAGAATTTAGTATACGTGGTGGTATTATTGATGTGTTTGATCTTACTGAGGAGAATCCGTTTCGTATTGAATTATGGGGAGATGAAGTAGAATCTATTAGAACATTTGACATTTTAAGCCAGCGTTCCATTGAGATGAAAGAAGAGTTAGTATTATATCCTGCTACAGAGATGATTTTGAGTAAGCAGGAATTGCAAGAGGGATTAAAAAAGATAGAAGAAGATTCTAATATAGTAGAAGAAGAACTGCGTAAGAAGTTTTTGACTCAAGAAGCACAACGTGTAAAGAAGAATTTCCAACAATTACAAGAGGAAATTATAGAATTTCAATCGTACCTAAATCTTGATAGTTATATTCGCTATTTTTATGAAGATACTAGTTCTGTAATAGGATTATTTTCGAAAGAAATGACTATTGTTGGTGTAGATGAACCTAATCGAGTGCAAGAGCATGGAAATGCTGTGGAACTAGAATTTCGTGAAAGTATGATGCAACGCTTAGAACAAGGTTATATTTTACCAAAACAAATGGATATTTTATATTCGGTAGAAGAGATTGCAGCTAAAATGAGTAATCATGCTTTACTAGGACTCTCTGCTTTTGAAACCAAGGTGAGCTTTCTTAAATTAAGCGAAAAATTTGATCTAGCAGCAAAATCTGTACCTTCGTATCAAGGGAGTTTCGAAAGTCTTTGTAAAGATTTAGATCATTATAAAAAGAATAAATATACAATACTAGTAGTATCAGCATCAAGAACTAGAGCAAAAAGATTAGCAGAAGATTTAACGCAACAAGGCCTAGTAACCTTTTATGGTGAAGATATGAATCGCATTATGGAACCTTGCGAGATTATGACGTGTCATGGAAGAATTCAAAAGGGATTTGAGTATCCTTTATTAAAGTTTGTTGTGATTTCAGAAAGTGATATTTTTGGAGCAACAATTCAGAAAAAAAAGAAAAAGAAGAAGTATAGTGGGAAGAAAATTCAAGATTTTGCAGAATTATCTGTAGGAGATTACGTAGTACATGAAGAACATGGATTAGGTATTTATTGTGGTATTGAAAAGGTGGAAATTGACCACGTAGTTAGAGATTATATGAAGATCGAATATGCAGGGGGAAGTAATCTATTTGTATTAGCAACTGGACTAGAGTCTGTTCAAAAATATGCTTCGGCTACTGCTAAAAAGCCTAAGCTAAATAAATTAGGAACAAAAGAATGGAGTGTTACTAAAAGTAAAGTAAGGGGAAATGTAGAAATAGTTGCAAAAGAATTAGTGGCACTATATGCGGCAAGGCAAGAGAAAAAAGGATATATGTATGCAAAAGATACATCTTGGCAAGCAGAATTTGAAGAATTGTTTCCCTACCAAGAAACAGATGATCAGATGTCGGCCATTGATGCTACTAAGAAAGATATGGAAAGTACTAAGATTATGGATCGCTTAATCTGTGGTGATGTGGGTTATGGTAAAACGGAAATTGCATTACGAGCAGCATTTAAAGCAGTACAAGAGGGGAAACAAGTAGCCTATTTAGTTCCTACTACGTTATTAGCACAGCAACATTACAATACTTTTGCACAGCGAATGAAGAATTTTCCAGTAAGAGTTGAACTCTTGTCAAGGTTTCGTACAGCTGCACAGATTCGCGAATCTCTAAAGGGTGTAAAAGATGGACGAGTTGATATTATCATTGGAACGCATAGATTGTTATCGAAAGATGTTTCTTTTGCAAATCTTGGACTATTAATTGTGGATGAAGAGCAACGGTTTGGAGTAAAGCATAAGGAGAAAGTAAAGCAATTAAAGGAAAATGTAGATGTATTAACATTAACAGCAACACCGATTCCTAGAACACTTCATATGAGTCTCATAGGGATTCGTGATATGAGTGTATTAGAAGAAGCTCCAAATGAACGGCTACCTGTTCAAACCTACGTAATGGAATATAACGATGAAATGATACGTGAAGCAATTGTTAGAGAATTGTCTAGAAATGGTCAAGTATTTTATGTATGTAATCGTATTAATCAAATTGCAGATGTAACAAATCGTTTACAAGAATTAGTACCAGAAGCAGTAGTAGTCTATGCACATGGACAGATGCAAGAAAGAGAATTAGAGAAATTAATGTATCAATTTATGAACGGAGAAATTGATGTATTTGTATCTACTACGATTATAGAAACGGGATTAGATATTTCTAATGCTAATACAATTATCATACAAGATTCTGATAAATTTGGGCTTTCCCAATTGTATCAGTTAAGAGGTCGCGTGGGACGTTCTCATCGTAGAGCTTATGCCTTTTTGATGTACAAAAGGGACACCGTTTTACGAGAAGTAGCTGAGAAAAGGCTTCAAGCTATACGAGAATTTACAGAATTAGGAAGTGGATTTAAAATAGCTATGCGTGATCTAGAGATTCGTGGAGCGGGAAATCTATTAGGTATGAAGCAACATGGTCACATGGAAGCAGTAGGATATGAATTGTATTGCAAAATGTTAAATGATGCAGTGGTAAAGTTAAAAGGAGAGGAAGAGGTATTAGATTTTACTACTATGGTAGATGTAGATATAGATGCATACATACCAAATGAGTATATATTAAATGAATTACAAAAGCTAGATATTTATAAGAGAATTGCAGGAATTGAAAATGAAGTAGAATGCAATGAAATAAGAGAAGAATTATTAGATCGTTTTGGTGGGATTCCAGAGTCGGCAGAGAATTTAATAAGAGTTTCCTTAATACGTGTGGAAGCACATAAGATTTATCTAACAGGAATTTATGGAACAAAGGATCATATAAAATTTAATTTCCATGAACAAGCACAAATTAAAGTAGAGTGTGTACCACAATTATTATTAGAATATAAGGGGAAATTGACGTTTCATACGAAAGAGATTCCTTATTTATTATATAAAATAGATACAAAATCAGTAAAATATCAGAGAAAAGAGTGGTTGTTACAAGAATTGGAAAAACTGATTAATTCTATGAAAATACTAGATTATTCTTATTATTCTAACAATTAAACAATAGTGTTAGAATAATTTAATAAAAGAAGAGATTTTATTAGATAATACGCTATACAAGGATAACACTATATGATATACTAAGTTGTGTAGATTTTATGATAAGGATTGAGAGGTGTTCTCTATGAATCAAGTGTCTAAAATAAATAAAGGGATTAATAGTAAAGTGGATTTAGATGCAATTGAAATGCAGAATAAGAAAGTAATTCTATGTTTTTTTATTATTAATGGAGTACTTGCTTTGGCTTATGCCTTAGAGGTTGCAAATGGCAGCAGAAGTATTAGAGATGGGCTTATTCTAGGAATTTTAACATTAGGTCCTGTTCTAGTGGCTAAGATTGTGGATTATCATAATCCGAATGCGTATAGTATTCGATATATTCTTGCAGGTCCTTTTTGTTTTCTTTATGGTTATATAATGCTTACTACTACCGAGAAGTTAACCTTTTCTTACATATTAGTAGCTTTTGCAATACTAACAATTTATGTAGATACTAAGTTGATGACAGGTTGTGCGGCTTATGCAGTAGCAGTGAACATAGGAGTGATTGTCTTAGCTAATTACAACGGTGAATTAACTAGTGATTTAAGTGCACAAGGGAAAATTATGATAGGAGCAACTATTATGGGAGCTTATTTTTCCATAGTAGCTACGAAAACCTCTCATGTAATTGCACAGAAAAAAATGGAAATTATTTATCAAGAGAAAGAACTTGCTTCAAAAATGCTTGCTACTATTTTAAAAGTATCTGAATCGGTAGTAAAAGATGTTTCGGATATTGCTACAAAGATGGAAGAAGTATCTGTTTCAATTAATGCGACTAAGAATTCAATGGATGATGTAGCAACTGGATCTAATGAAACAGCAGAAGCTATTCAGATGCAACAAGAGAATACAGAGGAAATTAATAACCATATTAACGCAGTAAGGGATTCTTCAAGTGAAATTCTAGAAAATGTCAAAGTAACAGAAGCTATTGTACAAGAAGGACGTTCTATTATGAAAGAATTAATGGAACAAGCAGAACAGACGGAATCAACTAGTAAACAAGTAGCATTGCAGATGAAAGATTTAAAAGTTTACACGAATCAGATGCAAAGTATTACAGAATTAATTAATAATGTTACTTCACAGACAGGATTATTGGCATTGAATGCAAGTATTGAAGCAGCACGTGCAGGAGAAGCAGGACGTGGTTTTGCAGTAGTAGCAACAGAGATTTCTAATCTGGCAGGACAAACCAGTTCGGCAACCAATGATATTAATGAAATTATTACCAATATTTCCACAGCTTTAGAGGAAGTAATTGTAACAGTCACAGAGTTATTAGTAATTAATACAAGACAGAATGAGGAGATTGCTGATACTGCAAATAAATTTAAAGTGATTCGTGATAATACAGCAGGTATTTATGAGCAATCTACGAAAATGAACGAAGTAGTAGAAACAGTATCTAATGCTAATACAACAATTGTAGAGAGTATTACAAATATTTCAGCAATTACAGAAGAAGTAACAGCTAGAGCTTTAGAGACATTAGATGGCACAAAAGATGATACAGAACGTATTAAGATGATGGTAGAATTAGTTAAGAACTTAGAAGTCAATGCAGAAGTTTTAAAAAATATTGAGGCATAATAAAGAGTATGAAGTAGCACTTGTATGGGTGCTACTTTTTTAATATAAATTTATAGGTATAATTTTCCCACAATGGTAAAAAATAAATATACAAGAGTTAATAAAAAGTATAAAGGGAGAATAAATTAGATGAAAGCAACAGGTATTGTAAGAAGAATAGATGATTTAGGACGTGTAGTTATACCAAAAGAAATTCGTAGAACACTTCGTATTCGAGAGGGAGAGCCTTTGGAAATTTTTACAGATCGAGAAGGAGAAGTGATTTTAAAGAAGTATTCTCCCATAGGAGAGATTACTGTTTTTGCAAAACAATATGCAGAGAGCTTGTCTCATGCATCCACTAGAACTGTAATGATAACAGATCGAGATCAATTCGTAGCAATTTCTGGTGGTTGTAAAAATTTAATTGGAAAATCAATTACAAAAGAATTAGAAAACATTTTAGATAATAGAGAACAAGTAATCGCTGTTAAGGGAGAAAAAAAATATGTAGACGTATGTGAATTACTTCCTAACGAGTATAGTCAGCAAGTAATATCCCCAATTATCTGTGAAGGAGATGTAATAGGTGCAGTGATTCTATTAGCAGAAGAATCTAAAAGTAAAATGGGGGAAGTGGAACAAAAATTAGCATTAGCTGCATCTGGATTCTTAGGAAGACAAATGGAACAATAGATGAGATAAGAAATAAGAAAAGTTCTGCAAACACATTATTTGCAGAACTTTTTGTTTAATGAATATGAATAGAAAATTCAAAAGTAATTGGTTCTTTGGCTAAGATATGGTAAGCTTTTTCTACTTCTGCTCCCCAAGTATTAATACCACCAACTCCACGCATTTTACCAAGTATAGATAATACACTACGATTGGTATTAGGAAGTTCTTCTACATGAGTTGCATTTTCAAGTTCTTCTGCTGTATTTGCTAGAAGAGAGAAAGAAAACGGCGTTTCTTTAGCAACAAAGGATAATGTTGAGTTACCTTTTGAGGACAATGTAACACGGTAAGTATCATAGTGGTTGCTATTTTCCTGTGGTACTAAGTAATTCCCTTGTTCTGTATGAGCTGTGTGGGTACCAAAAGTCCCACCTTTATAGCGATCAGGGTATGTTTCGCCAGAATAACCAATGTATTCATATTGTTGAATGGGATCCATAGTAATAAATCGCATACCAAACAATGGAAGATCTAGTAAGTTCTCATTACCATTTAGAGTACAACGTACTTTAATTGTGCCATCAGAAAAGGTGGTATAAGTTACTTGTGAAGTAGTCTGACCTAAAATATCATAAGTATAAGTAATGGAAACTTGATTCTTCTTATCTTCCGCTAATGTGATATTACAATGCTTAGAAAATTTAGTAGCACCAAGCCAAAAGGCACTATTATTGGTAAAATTAGTAGCCATATCATTCTCAGTAGTAGCACGGAAATAAGTAGGTTTTACAGTAGTATAAAGCCATTCATATCCATTTACAACTAAGGAAAGTGGACCACCTTTGTCGTAAGAAAATAAGTAATGGAAATTATCTCCTTTTATTCCAAGGTTACAATCACCATGAATGATTTGGAAATTATTATTATCTTGAATAGATAGCTTATAATCAGCAGAAGTAATAGCTTGCTCATTATTACGATTATGTGTAAGTCGTTCTTCTTTTGTAGAGTACCAATATTTTACTTCTTGCATTGCTGGTTTTTCTACTCTATTGGCAAATACAATTCCATTTCCACTAAAATTATAATCAGAAGGACGATCAGTAAAATCACCACCATAGCAGAGCACTTCTTGACCATCTACAACTTTGTAGAGTGCTTGGTCCATATAATCCCATATAAAACCGCCTTGATATCCTTCATATTTGTCTAAAAGGTTAATATAACTTTCCATGCCTCCCAAAGAATTTCCCATATTATGCATATATTCGCAGAGTAAGAATGGTTTTTTCCAGTCTCCTGCAAAATATTCCTCAATTTCATTTGGATAGGCATACATTCTGCTTTCAACATCAGTAATCTGTTCAAATTCACGGTTCCAAGTACAACCTTCATAATGAACAATACGAGTGGTATCTTTTCTTCTAAAGTAATTCGCCATTGCTAGAATACATTCACCTGCATAAGATTCATTACCACAAGACCACCATAAGATAGAAGGGTGATTTTTGTCGCGTTCAAACATCGAAACAGCACGATCCACTACATTATTACGCCATTCTAAAAGACTTCCTGGAACATTCCAAGATGGTTCACAAGCTCCGAGTTTTTGCCAAGAACCGTGACTTTCTAAGTTGGCTTCATCCATTACAATAATACCTGCTTCGTCACAAAGTTTGTACCATGCACTTTGATTAGGATAGTGGGAAGTACGAACAGCAGAAATATTATTTCTTTGTAACACTTTAATATCTTCCATCATATCTTCTATGGTAATTGCACGACCTTTCCTAGCGTGCCATTCATGTCGATTTACACCATTGATGATTAGTCTCTTACCATTTAAGAACATAACTTGATTAATCATTTCAAATTTACGAAATCCAAGTGACTGTTTAATGACTTCTACAATTCGATTCGTATCATCATAAACTATAAGGGTTAATTCGTATAGATTAGGTTGTCCAATATCCCATAGGCTAACAGAAGTGATTGGAATGGAGTTTGTAACAAAGTAAGAATCTTTATTTTCTGATGCTTCCACTACATCTATATCTAATAATGTAAAAGTTAATGAATTTTCATATACTTTTTTCTTGAAAGGGTCTACAATAATAGCAGATACATTTGGAGACTTCATATGGGTGCTTTTTACTTTGATCTGAAGAGAAGCATCTTGGCAATTATCTGATACTTCTTGTACGAGAAATAAATCCTCAATATGTATCAGTGGTTTGGCATATAAGATTACATCTCTAAAAATACCAGAAAAACGAAAAAAGTCTTGATCTTCAATCCAAGCAGAAGAACTTTTTTTGTATACTTCAATGGCTAAGACGTTATTTTTATCTCTAATATGTTCACTTAGATCGAAATGAGATGGAGTAAAAGTATCTTCACTATAACCAATAAAAGTACCATTTAAGTAAAGAGAAAAAGCTTGTTCAACACCTTCTAAGGAGATGCAAACTGTTTTCTCTAAAAAAGAAGATGGCAAGTCAAAATGTCGAATATAACTTCCAACAGGATTGTATTTTGTATCTACTACAGGTGGTCGAAGTTCTGCCATGCCATCCCAAGGATACATGGTATTCACGTAATGTAATTTGTCGTAACCGTTCATTTGAATATGGGAAGGAACAGGTATTTCATCAAAATGGCTAGAGTCAAATCCTTCTTTATAGAAATCTACTGGTCTAGATTGTAAATTATTGCTATAATGGAATTTCCACATACCATTTAAATTGTAGTATAAAGTTTTATTATTGCACGTGGCATTTTCTAAGGTATCATAGAAAATATGATCTGAGTGTGCATCTAATCGGTTGATTTTAAATTGTGTTGGGTCATTTAAGATATCTTGAATGTTGTTCATAGGGATTACTTCCTTTCGTTTTGTTGTATAAGACTTCTTGAAAAAAGTATAGCATATTTACTAAGAATGTGTTATAAAAAAATTATGATTATTGAGAGAAAATAGTAAATAATTTATGCATAATGCATATGTGGTAAAAGTAGAGGTGGAAAATTGAATAAATGTAAGATTATGATAGTAGATGATGAAATTATAGTGCGCCAAGCTGTAAAATATATGATTGAAAACAATGAGAATTATGAGATTATTGGAGAAGCACAGAATGGATTAGAAGCCTGTGAATTAATTAGTGTGGAAGAACCCCATGTGTTAATATGTGATATAGCAATGCCGATTATGGATGGTGTGGAATTAATTAAATTTGTAAAATTAAAGTACCCAGATATTTTGATTATTGTATTAAGTGGGTATGATGACTTTGATTATGTAAAAGAATGTTTTCAACAAGGTATATTTGAATATTTATTAAAGCCCAAATTGAATAATGATAACTTAACAGATACCCTAGAGAAAATCTGTATGAAATTAGGAATTGAAGTAAAATCAAGAAGAGAAAATATTATAAAAATGGTATTGTATCATAAGGAGAATACGCAAGAGTTCTTAAATAGAAAGCAGTATGAAAAGAAAAATATAGGTTGTATGGCATTTAATCTTAAGAAAATTGTAGGATTTGATTTAGAGCGTATTACTTCCTATTGTGATGCTATCTACCATAAAATTTTAGATATATATGAGAATCATATGTTGGAATTACACGTAACAAAAGACAATATATTAATGGTTTGTGTGATCTTTGATCAGAAGAAGCAGGAAGAATTTTTAGAAGACATTAGTAGTTTGTCAGAAGAATTAAAACATATTGTATTAGGATTGAAAATTGCGTATAGCCCAATCACTAGTAATTATTCTAAATTAATTAGGTGTGTGGAGAATACTTATAAAACAGCAGAATCACAATTTTTTATACCCAATACTACCTATGAATTTGAGACAAATATGAATCCGACTTATAACAAATTAGATCTTTATAAAAGATATCGAGAAAGAGAAGAATTTATAGAAGATGCCTATGATATGATTCAACAATTTTTATCAAACAGTACATATTTATCAGGATATAAAGAAGAGGAATTAAAAAAGCAAATGGAACATATTATGTATTCTATCTTCAATCATTCCTCTTTACATGATATTCATAAGGAAGAAGAGTTTGACTATATGAAGATGATTGATATGATTAGTGATATTTATTCATTAGATGATCTCAAAAGTTATATAGATGAAATGTTTCTAAGAATCAATAAGCAGATGAAACCTTCTAATAATGGTGAAGAAAATTTAATTGATCAAATTTTAACTTATATTAAAACAAATTACCAAGAACAACTTACCTTACAAGAAGTTTCTTCAGAGTTTCATATTAGTTATTCCTACTTATCTACTTACTTTAGCAATCGTTTAGGGTTAGGGTTTAGTGAATATTTGAATAAGATTAGAGTGGAACAAGCCAAATTATTACTAAAAAGTACGGATTATTCTATTCATATGATTTGTGAGCAAGTAGGTTATCTAGATCAAAGTTACTTCAGTAAAGTATTTAAGAAGTTTGTTGGATCTAGTCCTACTAATTATAGAAGAAAGTAGTAAGATACAGATGAAATCAATAAATAGAAAGTAGTGTGATTCCATGAAAATGAATTTGTTTACAAAGATTAGTATGATATTTGCTATAACTTCATTGATTACTACCATATTTTCCTTTTTCGTAACATCAGATTTAATAGAAGAAGTATTGATTCAATCTTATGTTGATACACAAAGTAAAATATTAGATACCATTGTTGAGAATTTTGAATTGATGACTAGTAGTAATATGGAATTAATTAATATTTACGCAAATCATAATTACCTACGAGAAGTACTAACTAATTATGAAGAGAAGAGTAATTTGGAATTATATTACTATTATTATGAATTAGAAGAACTATTAAAAATATTTGATGCTAATATTCTATCAGAACAAATTATGACTATGGGGAAGAGTGGAACAATTTATTCTAGAAATAATCGGATATTACGTTTAACAAGTGAAGAGTTACTGAATCATTCTATTACACAGATTTCTAATGATAATCCCAACCAATTATTTTATCTATATGATGAATCTGGTTTCTATGCTAATCAGCAAAGCATTATTGCGGTGAAACAATTAATGAATCAGTATACTGGATTACATATAGGTACTATTTATCTCCATTACGATGAAAAGGATTTTCGTACACAATATAGTACTCTAGATAGTGAATATAGTAATATATTTATCATGGATCAAAATGCAACGATTGTATCGAGTGGGAAGGCAGAATTAATTGGAACAAAAGAGGATACAATTTTAAGTATAGCTTTGGAGAATGAAAGAAATAACGTAGAGTATACTATTTATGAAGAAAATAAAGAAAAACATATTTTATTTTCGAGATATTTACCCATTTATAATATGTATATTATTAATAAGATTAGTGTAAATGATACGTTACATACATTTGATGCTATGAAAAGTAATCTCTTTTATTTTAATATTGTAATTGCCATTGCTGGTATTTTCTCTATGTTTTTAATTATAAAAAGGTTACTGTTTCCTCTTTCGCAAATTATTAGAAAAATAAAGCGAGCAAAAGGAGGAGAATTTGAAAAGATAGATCAC
>JAWXVF010000067.1:0-13059 GCA_044425555.1 Eubacteriales bacterium | reverse complement strand
GGAATTAGAACAATATGGTAACTCGGATTATTTTCCGTTGCATATGCCAGGTCACAAACGAAATCCAAATCTATTTCATAAGAAGAGTTTGAATCATATGTATGGAATGGATATTACAGAGATTCAAGGTTTTGACGACTTGCACTCTCCAGAAGGTATTTTATTACAAGCAATGGAAGAAGCGGCTCGCATATATCATGCGAAGGCATCGTATTTTCTTGTGAATGGAAGTACTAGTGGAATTCTAAGTGCAATTAGTGCAGTCGCTAAGATGGGAGAACATATTATTGTTGCAAGAAATTCTCATAAGGCAGTTTATCATAGTATTTTTCTGCGAAATCTATTAGTTTCTTATGTATATCCTTCTTATATAGAAGAATATGATATGAATGGCTCTGTGAATCCTAATGATGTTGCAAGGTTGTTAGAAGACAATCCACATACGAAGGGAGTGGTCATTACATCCCCTACTATGCAGGGAGTGGTTTCTGATATTGCTACCATTGCAATGATTTGCCATAAAAGAGGAGTCCCTTTGATTGTAGATGAAGCACATGGGGCACATTTTGGTCTTGAAGAGGAGGGGTTGTCTAATAGTAATGAAAATGGAGCAGATCTTGTGATACAAAGTTTGCATAAAACATTACCAGCATTGACACAGACAGCTATTTTGCATTATAATAGTATAATTGTTGCAAAAAGAGAAGTGGAACGTTATTTAGCAATTTATCAGACTAGTAGTCCCTCCTATCTATTAATGGGAAGTATTATACGATGTAATCATCTTGTGCAATTAGAGGCAAAGAGTAGAATGCAACAGCTTAGAACGTACGCAGGTATGTTAGAAGAAGTGGGAACTAAGCTACATTGTATGCAAGTAGTGCAACGAGTGCAAGCTATAGAAGCGAATTGCTTTGAATATGATATTGGAAAGATAATCCTATCGGTGAAAAACACTTCTTGGACAGGAAAGCAATTATATGATATATTATTAGAAGACTATCACTTGCAAATGGAATTATTTGCAGAATCCTATGTGCTTGGTATTCTAACAGGATACGATACGCAAGAAGGCATTCACAGGTTGGTAGAAGCATTGTATCAGATTGACAAACAGATACAATCTAATAATAGACAAGTTCAACAATGGAATAAGGGAGAACGTAGGCAAGAACAATCGTACTTATTGACGACACCAGTGCCTATTAAGATGACTTCTTATGAAACCAGTTTATATGATAAACAGATAGTACCGATTAGAGAAGCAAGTGGTGGAATTAGTGGAGAATATATTTATTGTTATCCACCAGGAATTCCTATATTGGTACCAGGTGAAGTGATTACTAGAGAACGAATTGATTGGATTCTATTGTGTTTAGTACAAGGAATGAATCTGCAAGGATTAGCTAATAAGGAAATAGGTACTATTTCTATTATAGATGATAAATAAGATATGATATTAAAGGAGAATGGAAAGTAAATGAGAAAGACAAAAATTATCTGTACCATAGGCCCAGCATCTCAACAAGAGGACAAGTTAAGAGAAGTAATTCAGGCAGGAATGAATGTAGCTAGATTCAACTTTTCTCATGGAGATCATGAGGAACAAACAGGAAAGTTTGCTAATGTATTAAAGATTAGTGGAGAATTAGGAATACCAGTTGCTACTTTATTAGATACAAAGGGTCCAGAGGTTCGTATTGTAGATTTTAAGAATAAGAAAGAAGAATTAGTAAAAGGACAGAAATTTACATTAACAACAGAAGATATTATGGGAACGAATGAAAGAGTTTCTATATCCTATAAGAATCTAATCAAAGATATTAAAGTGGGTACACATATTTTGATAGATGATGGGTTAATTAACTTAGTCGTAGATGAAGTAACAGATATAGATATTATCTGTACAGTAACTAATTCAGGAGCTGTTTCAGATCGCAAGGGGATTAACGTACCAGGAGTTTCTCTTTCGATGCCGTTTATTAGTGAGAAAGATCGTGCAGATATTGTATTAGGTGCTAAGTTAGGGTTTGACTTTATTGCAGCATCTTTTGCTAGAACGAAGAGTGATATTCTAGAAGTACGTGCTATCTTAGATGAATATAATAGTAAGGCTAAGATAATTGCAAAGATTGAGAATATGCAAGGTGTTGATAACATTGATGAAATCATCGAAGTAAGTGATGGAATTATGGTAGCTCGTGGAGATATGGGTGTTGAGATTCCTATGGAAGATGTACCTGTATTCCAGAAGAAGATTATTAAAAAGACTGTGGCAGCAGGGAAACAAGTTATTACAGCAACACAAATGCTTGATTCCATGATGAAGAATCCACGTCCTACTCGTGCAGAGACTACAGACGTTGCAAATGCGATCTATGATGGTACTACTGCAATTATGTTATCAGGAGAAACGGCTAATGGAATGTATCCAGTTGAAGCAGTTAAGACTATGGCAAAAATAGCAAAACGTGCAGAAGCAGATATTGATTATGCAGGAAGATTAAAAAGAACTAGTTGGGACGATGATATAGATACTACAACAGCTATTTCACATGCAACTTGTACAGTAGCTAATAATATTAATGCAGCGGCGATTATTAGTGTAACTATGTCTGGATTTACAGCGAATATGATTTCTCGCTATAAGCCAGAATGTCCAGTTATTGGATGTAGTGTGAATTTACGAGTGTGTCGTCAGATTAATTTAACTTGGGGAGTTACTCCGGTATTTATGGAGAAGAAAGAAACCGAAGATGAATTATTTGCAGAAGCAATTCAATGTGCAATTAATACAGGTATTGTGAAAAAAGGAGATCAAGTAGTTCTAACAGCAGGTGTTCCGTTATCAGTAACGGGTCGTACGAATATGATTCGTGTAGTGGAAGTATAATGCCACAGATATTTTATATGATAGGTCCTAGTTCTTCTGGTAAGGATACGATTTACAAGCGTATCCTAGCAGAAGAATCTTTACATTTGCATACAATGACTATGTATACTACAAGACCCATAAGAAAAGGGGAATATGAAGGAGTAGAATATCGTTTTACGAATTATGATCAATTACAACGATTGAAACAGCAAGGACAAATAATTGAAATGCGTTCGTATGAAACCATTCATGGACAATGGGATTACTTTACGGTAGATGATGGAACCATTGATTTAGCGAGTAGAGATTATTGTATGATAGGTGTAGTGGATTCGTTCTTGAAAATGAGAGAGTATTTCGGTATAGAGAAAGTGATTCCAATCTACATACAAGTAGAAGACGGAGTACGATTACAACGGGCTTTAGATCGAGAGAAAAACCAAGAGATTCCGAAATATAAGGAGTTGTGTAGACGATATTTAGCAGATATGGAAGATTTTAGTGAAGAGAAGCTGCGGAAAGCGAATATTGTAAGAAGATTTGAAAATAATCAATTAGAAAGTTGTATTAAAGAGATTATATCGTATGTGAAGCAACAGCAAATGAGGTGACCTATAGATGGAGATACAAGTAAATCCAGCACAAGCAGTCGTACAACCAGAGCAAGCACAAGCGAAAGTAGCAGAAGATGGAACTTTTAAATATATGCTTACAAGCAATGTGCAAGAAAGTGAATTGCAAGCTAAAATGGTGTCTATGATAGAAGAGATTACCATGCAAGGGAATCGCATTGCTAAACGTATGGATGTAAAAGATGTGAAGAAATATCGAATGCTCATCAAAGAATTTATGAACGAAGTGGTAACTCATTCTCATGAATTTGCAAGAGAGAATTTTTTAGATAGACGTGGTAGGCATCGTGTATATGGTATTATTAAATTAGTAGATGAAGCCATAGATGGCTTAGCACAAGAATTAGTATCCGAAGAGAAAGATCATATTAGTATTTTAAGTAGAATTGATGAAATCAGAGGATTGTTATTAGATATTTTTACGTAGATGGAGGTAAGTATGAGGAATTTCACAGATATTGTGGGGCAAGATTCCATAAAAGAGTATTTTCAAAATGTAATAGCACAAGAAAAATTATCTCATGCCTACGTATTTCAAGGAGAACAACGTAGTGGGAAGGAATTTATATCAAAGATTGTCGCTATGACGTTACAATGTAGTGATCGGCAAGAGATAGAGGGTATGATACAACCTTGTGGAAATTGTCCTTCTTGTATGCAGACCATGACTATGAATCAACCAGATATTATTTATGTAACACATGAGAAGAAATCTATTGGTGTAGATGATATTCGAAGACAAGTGAATGAGGATGTTTACATAAAACCATATAGTAGTAAGTATAAAATATATATGATAGCAGATGCAGATAAGATGACACAAGAGGCACAAAATGCTATTTTAAAGACTTTGGAAGAACCACCTAGTTATGCTATAATTATTTTGTTAGTAGCTAATACAGAAATGCTATTAGATACCATATTAAGCCGTTGTGTCATGTTACGTATGCAACCAGTACGAGAAGATGCATTACGAAATTATTTGTTAGAAGTGGTACAGATTCCAGATTATCGGGTGAATCTTTGTATTGCCTTTGCAAGAGGGAATCTAGGAAGGGCGAAACAGCTTGCAGAGAAAGAAGACTTTGAACAAATGCGTCAAGAGGTTGTTCGCTTGTTAAAGCATATGAAAGATATGGAAGTATCAGAATTGATACAAGCCATGGAACAGATGAAGGAATACAACATAGAAGTAAGTGATTACTTAGATTTGATTGCCATTTGGTATCGTGACGTATTATTGTTTAAGGCTACTAATGATATGAATCATTTGATTTTCAAAGAGGAGATTCAACAGATTAAAAGTGTTGCCACTACGAGTGATTATGCAGGGTTAGAATATATTCTAGATGCCATAGAGATTGCAAAAAGTAGATTGAGAGCAAAAGTAAAACAAGAATTGGCAATGGAGTTGTTACTCCTAACCTTAAGGGAGAATTAAAATGGCAAAGGTAATAGGGGTTCGCTTTCGAAAAGCAGGTAAAATATATTACTTTAACCCAAAACATTATAGAGTGAACGTGGGCCAGGCGGTAATTGTAGAAACAGCTAGAGGTGTGGAATTTGGAACAGTAGTTTTACCTTTTAAAGAAATTGATAGTAGTGAGATTTCGTCACCTCTAAAAGAAGTGATGCGAATTGCAACTGAACAAGATTACACCATTGAAGAAGAGAATCGCCAGAAGGAAAAAGGAGCTTTTGTTATCTGTAAAGAGAAGATTAAGAAACATCAATTAGAAATGAAATTAATTGATTGTGAATACACCTTTGATAACAATAAAGTGTTGTTTTATTTTGCGGCAGAAGGTAGAATTGATTTTCGTGATCTAGTGAAAGATTTGGCAGCAGTATTTCGAACGAGAATTGAATTGCGACAAATTGGTGTTCGTGATGAGACGAAGATTCGTGGTGGTGTTGGAATCTGTGGACGTGCGTTGTGTTGTCATACGCATCTTTCTGAATTTATTCCAGTATCTATTAAGATGGCAAAAGAACAGAATCTTTCCTTAAATCCTACAAAGATTTCTGGTGTATGTGGACGTTTGATGTGTTGCTTGAAACATGAAGAAGAAACGTATGAATATTTGAATCGTAAATTACCTGGTATAGGGGATTACATTACTACGAAAACTGGTATAAAAGGTGAAGTACTAAGTGTTAATGTATTACGTCAATTAGTGAAGGTATTGGTACAACAAGGAGATGAGAAAGAAATCATTGAATATCCTGTGGAAGAATTACAATTTAAGAGAAGACATCGTAAGAATAAGAATGAAGTAGCAGATGCTAATTTAAAAGAGTTAGAAAAGTTAGAGAAAAAAGAAGGAAAGTCCAAATTAAATGGGGATTAACTTAAAGGAAATGGAACGAGTAGATGAGTTACAACGAAGTGGTTACAAAATCATTCAAAATCCTGAGGGGTTTTGTTTTGGAATGGATGCAGTTTTGTTAGCAGAGTTTGCAAGAGTAAAGCCTACAGATAATGTATTAGATTTGGGAACTGGTACAGGGGTGATACCTTTATTGTTAGATGCTCGGTACGCTCCTAATACCATTAAGGCGATTGAAATACAAGAACAAAGTGCTGACATGGCAAGACGTAGTGTGGGATTAAATAGATTAGAACATAAGATCGAGATTATAACTGGAGATTTTAAAGAGGCAGACCATATTTTTCCACCTGCCTCTTTTGATGTTGTGACTTGTAATCCACCATATATGATTGCAGACCATGGATTAAGAAATCATAATACACCTAAAACCATAGCACGGCATGAAGTGTGCTGTACCTTAGAAGATGTAATTGAACAAAGTTCAAAGGTATTAAAAGGAGGTGGAACTTTTTATCTAGTTCATAGACCTTTTCGTCTAACAGAGATTCTAGTGATGATGCACCAATATAGTCTAGAACCTAAGAGAATGAAGTTGGTACATCCCTACCTTCACAAAGAACCTAATATGGTGCTTATAGAGGGGAAGAAAGGGGCTAAGTCAAGAGTAACCATAGAACCTCCATTGATTGTATATGAATCTCCTAATATTTATACAAAAGAGTTATGTGAGTTATATGGATAGTAAGAGGAGATGGTATGGCAGGACAATTATATTTATGTGCAACACCCATTGGAAATTTAGGAGATATTTCGAAACGTGTATTAGAAACGTTAGAAATGGTAGATGTGATTGCGGCAGAAGATACACGCAACACAATTAAATTACTGAACCATTTTGCGATTCATACACCAATGACAAGTTATCATGAGCATAATAAAATAGATAAGGCATATTCTTTAATTAGAAAGATGGAAGAAGGAGCGAATATTGCATTAGTAACAGATGCAGGAACACCTGCTATTTCAGATCCTGGAGAAGTCTTAGTAGCCATGTGTTACGAAGCTGGTATTCTGGTAACATCTTTGCCAGGTCCAGTGGCATTAATTACAGCATTAACCTTATCTGGAATGCCAACTAGACGATTTTGTTTTGAAGGTTTTCTGCCTTCTGATAAAAAAGAACGAAAAATCATTCTAGGAGAATTGTGCAGAGAAACGAGAACTATTTTACTATATGAATCTCCACATCATCTAAAGAAAACGTTGGAGGAATTAGAGGAAACTTTAGGGGAACGAGAACTTACTATTTGCCGTGAATTAACGAAAAAGTTCGAGACAATATTACGAACAACTCTGCGTCAAGCGATTCAATATTATCAAGAAGAAAACCCACGAGGTGAATACGTTTTAGTGATAAAAGGAAAGAGTTATGAAAAGATACAAGAGGAAGAACAGGAGAAATGGAAAGCGATGACCTTAGAAGAACACATGATGTTTTATAAGGAAAAAGGGCTAGAACGTAAGGAGGCGATGAAACAAGTTGCCAAAGATCGTGGAGTAAGGAAACGAGAAGTTTATCAAAAACTCATAAATAATAGTTGACAAATGAATAAGTGGCGATTATACTTTTCCATACAAAGAATAAAAAGAAAATTGTTACAAAATAGGAAAAGGAGACGAGACAATGTTTAAAAAAGTTCGTGACATGATTGCAGCACAATTAAACGCAAATGCTGCAGAGATTACAGAGGACACAAGATTTAAAGAAGATTTAGGGGCGGACTCATTAGAATTATTTGAATTAGTGATGACTTTAGAAGATGAGTATTCCATTGAAATTCCTCAAGATGAATTGGAAAGATTTAAAACAGTGGGAGCTGTTGTAGAATTCTTGAAAGAGCAAGGAATTGAATTGTAGAAGAGCAATATAAAAATGTATGAAATGCATGAGAAATGAAAGTTGAAAGAATTCGCTTTCATTTTTTTTTATGTAACTTCATATAGTGTATTAAAAAGAAAAAGAGATACTATGATTAATTATATTTGGAGTGGTATGATTATCGCCGGCGTTTTCTACGGTACTATTACAGGGAATATGGAAGGTATGACAAATGCAAGCTTAGAATCTGCACAAGAAGCAATTGCATTGTGTATTACTATGTTAGGAGTGATTGGATTTTGGATGGGATTAATGGAAGTGGCTAGTAAAGCAGGGTTAGTAGAAGAATTTGCGAAAGGGATACAACCTTTGATAACGTTTTTATTTCCTCGTATTCCAAAGAATCATCCTTCAAGAGCGTACATTAGCACCAATGTAATTGCGAATGTACTAGGGCTTGGATGGGCAGCTACTCCAGCGGGATTAGAAGCGATGAAATCTCTTGAAGATTTAGAAGAAGGTAGAAGGAATGGAAGTATTTCATACGATAAGAGACCGCAGAAAAAAGGGATTGCAAGCAATGAAATGTGTACCTTTTTAATTATTAATATTTCATCGTTACAATTAATTCCTATGACAATTATTGCTTATCGAAGTGAATATGGAAGCAACAATCCTTCTAGTATTATTTTACCTTGTATTATTGCAACTACTATAAGTACCATAGTAGGTATCTTATATGCGAAATACAAAGATTGGAGGGTGGAATGAATCAAATTTCTAATAGCATTATTCCATTATTTATCGTCTATATTGTAATGGTTAGTTTGATCAAGAAACAAGATGGGTACTCTAACTTTATTATAGGAGCAAGAAAAGGATTTGATACTGTGATTCAGATTGCACCTACGTTAATAGGGTTAATGGTAGCGGTTGGAGTTATGCGTGCTTCTGGTCTATTAGAATTTATTGCATACGGATTAAGTGTTCTAATGACACCATTTCACATTGCAAGTGAATTGATTCCATTAATTCTAGTGAGAATGTTTTCCTCTTCGGCAGCAACAGGTATTGTTCTAGATATTTATAAGAATCATGGTACGGATTCTGTGCTTGGATTACAAACTTCCATTATAATGGGATGTAGCGAAACTATATTTTACACTATGGCAGTATACTTTATGAGTGTGAAGGTGACAAAGACACGATATACGTTGACAGGCGCTTTATTAGCCACACTAGCAGGTGTTGTGACTAGTATACTAATCGTATATCTCTAAAAGCGCAAGATGTTGATATTTTATATAAATAATAAGGTACAATATATCAGTAATAAGTGAAAAACAGTATAGGAAGATGAAAGACGAACCGTATAAAGTGGTTGTGATGATTAATGTGTCTTTATGAGACAATAGAGAAGATAGCATCTATTTAAGTGCTATCTTCTCTTTGATGACATCGAAGTTGTTAGGTCCTAATTCTAAGAAGAAGGTGTGAAAGGCTAAGTCATTGTAGTCTGTCGCCCATAAATCGCAAGCAAGTTCTTTGCAAGATAATACCTCTAGATAACCAATGTAATAAGTAGGATAATTCGTAGGATTATTTACAATGTATTGGTATACATTAAGTGTCTGAGAAGGCTCTGAAATACCGAATTGTGCAAGTAATGTATGAGTATCTGCATAGGTGATTCCGTCATAGTGAATGGCAAGATCTAATAGAGAATAGAAGCATAATTGTAAATTACGACCAAGCCTATAAGAATCTATATAGAGATTAATTAATGCAGTATCTTCTGAACTTGGCAGAGTTTGCTTAGCGTATTCATAAGAGAGATTCTCTACATAGACAGCCCAACCTTCTACGTATCCAAGATAAGATAGGAGAGGAGTAAGCAACTGAGTACTTGGATAATTGGCATCTAAGTAATGATACACCGATTGGTATAAATGGCCAGGGAAACCTTCGTGTGCTAGAGTTGTATAGAGACCTAGAGAGTCTAGAGGAGACTCGTAATTGACATAAATAGTATTTTGAGTCACCTCATCTATAGGAGGAGTAAGATAGAAAGCGGGAGCAGTATAAGGTTCTAAACTTGTGGCTACTTCTTTGATTTCATAAGTAATGGAAGAGGAAGAAGGAAAAGGGGGAAAATCAGCTTCCATTTGGGAACGTAAGTCTTCTACCATTTCCGATGTATTGGAAAAAGGAAGAGAAATGGTAATGGATTGTGGTGCTTCGATCTGTAGGGATTGGATAGCTTCTATGGTCTCATAATAAGCAAGATAAGTATCCTGAAAAGAAGTGGTTAATAACTCTTTCATCTGTTCCATACTCATAGTGGATGCAGTGGCAGATTGTAATTGCAAGGAATAATAAGTAGCTCCATTTGGATAAAAGCACAAAGGGAGTTCGGATTCTAGAGAGCTTTCTAAGGACAGGAGTGATTGAGATAACTCTTCATAAGCTAGAAGACAACTATTTAATAAAAGTTCTTTGTTAGTACGTAGATAACTTGCATATTCAGAAGGGGAAATCAACGACTGCTTTAGTAGGAGAGACAAACGCTGTGCAAAAGTTTCGATTAAAAAATGAGAATCTGATTCAATTTGTTCTTTCGTTATAATAGAAAGACATTGAGAAGCAACTAATTCTAAAGAAGAATGAGCAAGCAAAAAACCGGCTTCTGTTCGATCTTGCATATAAAGAGACAATCCTTGAAAATAGTTAGGGATTGATTCTAAAATAGAAAAATAGGTCTGAATATCGTCCCTACTAGTAAGACGATATTCAGCTAATAAAATGGGAAGTTGAGTCTGCATACCAGAATCAGGTGATAAAGGGTTACCATAGTAGGAGTAATCAGCTAATGCCAACGCAAGGGTAAAAGAGCGATTTAGCTTTTCATAGTCTAGTTGTTCTTCGTAAGATAATTCCTCTAAGTGGATAGAAGATAGTTCTTCGTGTAACTGAGTGATGGATTTAGAATATTGTTGAAAAGAAGTTGTTACATAGATCGGTAAGCTACTTTTTGAGGGAGAGATTCCATAAGAAGAAGGATCTAGTAAGGAAAAGTGCATTGACAAGCCATCATGAGAAAGAGTATCTTGAAAATAATTTGCTACATAAGCTTGAAATACTTCACTTTCACTTTTGTGAGAATGATACCTTCCAAAGTAGAAAAGGAAAAAGAGAGAGATACATAAACAAATAGAAAGGATAATTTTTTTCAAAGATTCACCGTGCTTTATTTTTTACAAGTATATGAAAAGAATTGACTTTTAGAAGAGGAAGTTAAGAAAGGTAAAAATCGTACTAATTGTATAAGTTGTATTATAATTAGAAGGGAAATAATCACTATTATACGACAAATAAATTAAACAATACAAAAAGATTGACAAATACAAAAGGGATTGGTATTGTATAAGGGTTGACGAAAGAGTTGTATACGTCTAACTTATGAAGAAGAGTGGGTGATGGAGAAATTCTGCTCTTGGTAAAAAAGTAAATATCAAAGGAGGAAAAGAAATGAAAAAGGCGATAGCATTTGCATTGGCAATCTCTGTCTTAGCAACATCTTTAGTAGCGTGTGGTTCATCAAATAGTGACACTACAACAACAACTACTACAGCAAGTTCTTCGGAGGAGTCAAGTGAGGATTCTTTAGACCATGTAACATTAAAAATATACTTTAATGGTTCTAATGTAGCAGATGATACAGATGTAATGGTAGAGGTGAACGAATACCTTGCTGAAAAGTTAAATGTAACTTTAGAACCGATTTGGGGAACGTGGGGTGATTTTGATACGAATTCAGTAATATCATTGCAAACGGCAGAAGCAGTTGATATTTATTTCACATCTTCATGGTCGGCGAATGAATATAACCGATATGCAAGAGATGGTTATTTTCTAAGACTTGATGCAGAAGATAATAACCTAATTGAACAATACGGTCAAGATATTTGGAATCTACTTCCTGAGGTGTTGACTACAGGTGCAATTGCAAATGGTGCTGATGGATTGGGAGCATATGCGATTCCTGGATTAAAAGATTATGCAACTCAATTATGTTGGGATGTAAATGTAACTTTATTAGAAAAATATGGTTATACACTTGATGATGTTAAAAACACCGATTTTTATGGATTTGGTGAAATTCTAGAAACAGTAAAAGATGGAGAAGGTACAAACTTTTACCCATTGCTAGTAGAAGGTGCTGTTATGGAAAGAATGGTAAATAATTCCATTGTTGTTGCAGGTGATAATGGAGCAGTTAATCTATTATCGTATTACTTGAATCCAGATGATACATCAGAAGAAGGTGCTTATGGAAATACCTTAATGAACAAATTTGCTACAGACGAATATAGAGCATTTGTTGAGAAAATGTATGAATATGCACAAGCAGGATATGTGGATCCTATTATGGGAAATGCAACGCAAGCAAATGCAGAATGTGCCAGTGTACAAGCGGCAGCAGCCTACTTGATTGGAACACAAGGCTATGCATTAGGATATGAAGTGCAAACTAGTCAAGAACGTGGAATTGACGTTGCATATGTTCCTACTACAGAACCTTTTGTAGATACTTCTGTATCGCAAGGAGCAATGATGGCTATATCAACAGCTTCTAAAAACCCAGAACGTGCAATGATGTTTTTAAACTTGTTAAATACAGACTCTCACTTGATGACTTTATTAAATTATGGAGTAGAAGGAATTCACTATCATTATAATGATAATGGTCTAGTAGAATTTACTGATGAAAGAAAACAATATACTCCATGGAGAAATGGTATGGGGAATGTAACCATTTTACCAGTAATGGAAGGTGAGGGTGATGAGAACTATTGGGAAGATGTATTCTTATCATACTATAATACAGCCAAGGATATTCCGATTTTAGGATTTACATTTGATGCAAGCAATGTGGAGATTCAAAGTGCTGCTCTTGTTAATGTTGCGACTCAATACGCATTATCACTAAGCACAGGCCAAATCAATCCAGCTACAGAATTAGATAAATTCTTAGAAGCATTAGATAATGCGGGTATGCAAGAATACTTAGCAGAAGCGCAAGCTCAATTAGAGGAATTTCTAGCAAGTCAATAAGAAGCATTACGATAGAATAAAGTAAGGGGTTTGGAGTGATGTCCAGATCCCTTTTTTACGTATTTATGATAGATTTGTAAAAGGTATGTAGAATAAATTTATAGGTCAGGATAAACTTATAAAATTACAAAAATATTAAGAAAACTAAAATTTCCAGTTTTTCTTCAGATGTGCTATACTTGTGTAATAAAGTATGTAACAGTTCGGGAGGGAAATATGGCGAAA
>JAWXVF010000066.1:0-13419 GCA_044425555.1 Eubacteriales bacterium | reverse complement strand
TCACTTCATGTATTGCTGGTGTATAATCTTTCACCATATTATCCTCAATGTCCTTCACACAGTCAATTAGACTTAAATCATACGTAATCCCCTTGTTCGCAACCGTGGTAACATATCTTGCTAAACCAGCGGTTGTATAGTTGTGATTCCCTTGACCAATGGATGAGGGTATTGCATAATCATCTGAAACTTGTGGTACAGATTCCATAATCTCAACTCCTGACGTTTGGTCTAATCCAAACATAGTCGCATAGTCCGAAAGAAGTTCAATGCCTTTATCACTATTATATTGATTCCCAACCAAACATAGATTGTACATGGCTTGATAATAAAAATAATTGCAGGAATGTTGTATAGCACTAGAAATATTCATATATCCATGCAAACCACTTGGATAGATCCAACAACGTATGGCTGGTGTTATATCATCAAATAACCCTTGACAAGAAATCGTAGATGTTGATGTAATCTCATGTTCTTCTAGTAACATAGCAGAAGTTACCATTTTAAAAGTAGATCCAGGTGCCGTCTTATGTTGTGTTGCATAATTCCAAAGTGGCCTTGACAAATCATTGTTTAATTGCTGATAATACGTTGCATCTGTCATTCGATTATTATCGTAACTTGGATAAGATACCAGTGCAAGAACTTCTCCAGTATTCACATCAGTAATAACACATGAGGCAGAACAAGGATCTAATGCTAATTGTGCTGGCGTAATCTCAAGATTTTGAATGCAATTAATTATAAATTGATATGCTGATATTCGATTTGAATTCAGCTGATCAATGGCTTCTGTATCAAGTTGAATCTTCTCTTGTTCCCATAATAATAAACAAACATCTTTGCCTGTTAGCTTATTTCCTATAATCATATATTCAATCATCTTCTTGGTAAAAGCATTATCTTGTGATAAATATCCTAATATGTAATCAATTAAATATTGATATATTTCTTCTTTTTCAAGGTATTGTTCTTCTAATTCCAATACGGTAATATCTACCCAGTTCATAGCTATGGCATGTAATAGATATTCTTGTAAACTAATCGTCTCGTTGATACGCCAATTAATATAAACTTGATCTGTAGTATCCAAAGTTTCTGTGAAAAATAAGGACGAAATAATGCTAGTCATATAAGATTGATAATTTTTATATTCTGTAGTTAATTGATTATAAGGAGTTGCCTCTTCTTCTAATCCTTCTCTTAATTTTAACAATACTCCTTCTTCATAATTAGTGATCGTCTCTGCAACTCTTTGTTCTGTTTCACTAGCATTAGGTGCATAAAGAGCACTAATAGAAATTATATTATTATTAAACAAGGCAAAATACACCTCATCAACGGCTATATCATTAGCAGAAATCATACTTTGTGAAAATGCCGTTTCTTTCATATTGACTATTTTAGAGATTAAAATCCCTGCCAAACGTTGCTCTAAAATATGGTAGGTGGCTATTTGTAATTCCTTATCCACAGTTAAGTATAAATTGTTT
Source organism: Eubacteriales bacterium (assembly GCA_044425555.1). Lineage (GTDB taxonomy): Bacteria > Bacillota > Clostridia > Lachnospirales > Lachnospiraceae > JAWXVE01. The sequence goes on along the minus strand of JAWXVF010000066.1, from coordinate 11,923 downwards.
CCAGCAATTGGCTCTACATAATCACTGGTATCTATTGTAGTTCCTAATTTATCAACATGAACAATTTCAGATCCATTAAACCCTCTTAGATCAGACTCCATTACTTTTTCAATACCTGATTTTCCATATAAGTCATTCATGGAATAACTATTATCTACATTAACAGCTAATACATTTGCTTCTTCTAACTCTGTTTGAGAAATGCTACCTGTATATCCTATTATATGTGAAAAATAAATGCTATCCACATATCGTCTTATGGTATCCTCCTCAATGGTAACACCATCTAAGCGACTAATATTTTCTAGGATTGTTGCCACTGTTTTATCAGAAATATCGGTTGCTATTGTGGTTGCTATAAACTTTTGATAACTATTCTTACTAATAGAATAACGAACAGTAAGTATTTTTAATAATTCTTCTTTTGTGTATCCATAACCTAAATAAAACTTTTCTTCCCCATTTCGTTCTATGTAAGAACCTATCTCATAACGCTTTTCTCCTGCTAAATAATTCACCACATCTTCCGCAGATGCATTATATTGAGAAAACACTTCTTTAAGCTTCTCTATTGTCTGATACCCATATACATCTGCCAAAAAGCGATCTTTTGTAGTACCTGTAACAGCAAATTCCCATTCTTGATTTTCATTTAATACAATCTCAAAATCCGAAACAATATGCTCATTATTTTCCATAGCAATCTTTAACACTTCATAAATCGTCTCATTCAAATCATCATTTTTACCACTTGTCGATTCATAAACATCTTCTATTTTGATAGAATACGCTAATTCATTATACGCTAATACCTCTCCATTTCGATCATAAATAATTCCTCTTGAAGCTTCAATAGAACGATCTTTTTGTATCATTAGCGTAAAATTTTCCAAATACGAAGCTCCTTTTACAATTTGTAGTTCAAAGATTCTAAGAAAAATAACAGAAAATAATACTGCAAAGATCAACATCATAATAAATATTCTAGAAGTAATAAAGCTTAATATTCGATCTATAACATCTCTAAACAAATTTTCTTGCACTCCTTCTTACCGATTCATCAAACTTATAATTAATCATAAGTAAGCACGGATATAAAATAATCATAATTACAATAGTATACACCATTTCTGGAACAATAATATTAAGTAAATAATAAGTAAAATCAAATTTTCCTTTTAACAAAAATACTAATACATAAAATACAATACTATATAAAAAATTACTTGTAATTAACAAAATAATAGGTAACTTAATATCTTTTGGATAAAAAATCCTTTCAAAAAAACCATTCATATACCCTATATACATATAAATCAAAGCATAAAATCCTAGTACTGTTCCAAAAAATATGTCTATTAGAAATCCTGCCATAAATCCATATAAAATTCCAGCGTACTTTCCACGCATAAATCCAATAGATGCCACTGCTATAATCAATAAATTAGGAATGACTCCTCCAAAATCCAACCAGTGAAATAAAGTAGACTGCAATACAAAACATATAACTACAATAGCAGCAAAAGACAAATTTCTAAGGATTACTGTAATTGTACTAGAATTTCTTTTCTTTGGTTTTGTTCTCTTTCTCTCTTGATCCATTTACTCCACCATTTGCTTTAGTTGTAAGATTACCAACACTTCTTTAATATGTTCAAAATCCACTACTGGGGATACCGTTCCTGACTTCGTAAGATTATTGGCATCTTTATAAATATCGGTAATATAGCCAATAGAAATACCAGGCAAATACTTATCACTAATATTGGAAGTTACAATTTTATCTCCAACTGTCACTCTATTTTCCGAGTCAATTAGTTGGCTAAACTTGATATTACCTACTTGCACTAATTCTAGGTCACCCTCCACAATTAGATTGTCTGCTGTTGATAGAATCATACCACTGACGTAATTATTATCATCAATAATAGAGACCACTTTAGACCAATTCATACCAATTTCTGTAATACGTCCTACTAAACCTCCATCTGCAATCACATTCATATCAATAGAAAGCCCATCTTCTAATCCTTTGTCAATCATAAATGAATGAAACCAATTACCTGGGTCACGTGCTATAATTCTAGCACCAACTTTTTCGTATTCTGAATACTGATCATCTAAATAGTAAAGTTGACGCAAACTTGTTAACTCATACTTATCTTGTTGCAACAAATCATTCTCTACTTTTAATTCTGCTATTTCTTGTTTGAGTGCAATATTTTCATCTAGCAAGGCACGAATCTGACCAAGTTCATCTGAACGATCACCAAACCAGTTTCCTACTGTAGTCACTCCTTTTTGAAAAGGAATCACTATTGCTCCAAAAGGTGACTTTATCAACAAATTCGTATATTCTGTTGTAAAAGTTACTACCATAAAAAGAATACAAATAACTGTTAAAAATAGTAAAATATATTTACTTGGAATATTCAGTTTTTCATTCTTTCTTTGAAACATTGGTGACATATGCTACTTCATTCCTTCTTTCTTGTTCTATTTTTTATCATTGCTGTATAGAATTGATTTATAGCTTGGATCTTTAATCGCTTTTGCCAATCCTACTGCTACTGTTTCAATTGGATTCTCTGTGGTATTAACTGTTAATCCTGTACTTTGACTTATTAATTCTGCTAAATTAGTAGTCTGAGATGCTCCACCTGTTAAGTAAACTCCTCGTCTATAAATATCTGCTGCTAATTCTGGAGGAGTACGCTCTAAAATCACTTTTATATTGTCAATAATCACATTGTAGTTATATTCTAATGCTTGATTTACAATCTCTGTGCTTATTTTCTTCTCAACTGGTAATCCAGTCACCAAATCTCGACCATATACCGTTTCCATCTCATTCATAGATTCTGTGGAAGATAAAGTGATTTTCAAGTTCTCTGCCGTATGATTTCCAATTAAAATATTAAATTGTTTACGAATCACACTAGAAATAGATTCATCAAACTTCTGTCCACCTGTTTTAATTAACTTACTTAATACAATTCCTCCTAATGATAAGATAGAGATTTCTGTTGTATTATATCCCACATCCACAATTAAAACTCCTTGCGAATTCTTTACATCTATATCAAGTCCTATCCCATTAGCAATTGCCTTATCCATTAAATAAATCTTTTTCGCTTTTATATTAGAGTCTTTAATTAAATCATAAAAGGCTCTTTTTTCTACTTCTGTAATATCAGTCGGAATGGATATATAATACTCTGCTGGTTTAATCACACCTTTTGTAATGATCTGAATGAAATTAGCTAATAAAATACGCATATTATTAATATCAGCAATGACTCCATTGATTAAAGGGAAGGTAATCTTAATATTTTCTGGTGCTTTTTCAAACATATCATACGCACTATCCCCATACGCAAATAAAGTGTCCTTATTTTTTATAGCAATAATATTTTTCTCAATGAAAATTTTTTCATTTAATCTACTATAAATTTTTAAGTTATTGGTTCCTAAGTCAATACCAAATGTGTGTTTGCTATTCATTATACTTCTCCATTCATTGTTTCTCTTGTATTTAAAATAATTTGTGTTCTTTTAAGCTGTAATATACATGATCGCCAATAATAATATGGTCAAGAAGAGGAATGTCAAGTAATACTCCTACTTCAAAAATTTTCTTCGTTATATTAAGATCCTGTTTGCTAGGTTCTGGATCACCACTTGGATGATTATGTAATAATATAATAGATACTGCTTGATAAGAAAGTGCCACTTTAAATATTTCTCTTGTGGATATGAGAGACATTGTCACAGTTCCTGTTGATACAATCTGTTCGCTAATCATATGATTTTTCGCATCTAATAAAATCAAATACACCACTTCTTTCTCTAGATGACGCATTCGTTCCATAAAATAATCAGCTAACAATCGTGGTTCTGTTACCTTCAAATTCTTTCTAGCACTAGATGTAGCAATTCGTTTGGACAATTCTAAATAGCCTTAATCTTCGTTGCTTTCACCTCACCAATCCCCTTAATATTACGAAGTTGTGTTTCCGTGATATGATAGAGATTTAGCAGACCATTTTCTACTTGTCCTAATTCTAGTACTTGTCTTGCCAAGCTCATGGCATCACACCCATTCGTGCCTGTTCTAATAATAATGGCAAGTAATTCTACTTCTGTTAATGCTTCTGGTCCATAAATTTTGAACTTTTCATATGGTAATTCTTCTATTCCTTGTGATACTGAATTCAAATTTTTTCCTCTTATAAGCAACTTCTCTCGTTATTCATAAGATTTCTCTTTTCTAGTGTACCACACCTTAAAAATGATGTATAGCAAAATACTAGAAAATCTTTCGACATCTTATTACAAAATGTCTAAACACTTGGCAAAATAATAATCTTTTTCTCATATAGTTGTTGTACAGTATTTAAAATCCCATATTTAGCATGAGGAAATGTTAAGCCTCCTTGATAGAATGCAATGTATGGTGGTTTCATAGGTCCATCCGCACTTAATTCAATAGAAGAACCAGAGACAAAATTTCCTGCTGCCATAATTACATCGCTATCATATCCAGGCATATCCCAAGCTTCTGGAGTTACATGACTATCTACTGGTGAGGATGCTTGAATTGCTTCACAAAACGCTTGCAAACCATTCGGTTCTTGAAACATAATAGATTGAATAATATCAAACCTCTCTTCTATTCCATTTGGTATCACGAAATACCCCAACGTTTCATAGATATTTGCCGCAAAAACAGCTCCTTTTAATGCACTTGCAGTCACTGTTGGTGCTAGGAATAACCCCTGATAAAAATCTTTTAAGATACCAAGAGATGCTCCCACTTCTTTTCCTAAACCAGGCGATGTAAGGCGATGGGCAACTTGCTCTACACACTCTTTCGTCCCCACAACATAGCCACCTATTGGTGCTAAGCCACCTCCTGGATTTTTAATCAAGGAGCCTACCACCAAATCAGCACCCACATTAGAAGGTTCTTCTTTCTCTACAAATTCCCCATAGCAATTATCTACCATGCAAATTATAGTTGGTTTCATACTTTTTATAAATGCTATTAATTCTTTGATCTTAGCAACTGATAAAGTAGGTCTTGCATCATAACCTTTAGAACGTTGAATAGTAACCATTTTCGTACGTTCTCCAATGGCATTTTGAATCCCTTCATAATCAAAAGAACCGTCTTCTAGTAACTCCACTTGTCTATAGGTAATTCCATATTCTTTCAAAGAGCCTTTTGCTTCCCGTATACCAATCACTTCTTCTAATGTATCATAGGGCTTACCTACCGGAGATAACAACTCATCACCAGGACGTAGATTAGCCATCAATGCTAATGATAAAGCGTGCGTTCCACAGGTAATCTGTGGACGTACTAAGGCATCTTCTGCACCAAACAAAGTGGCATACACCGCCTCTAAGGTATCTCTACCCAAATCATTATATCCATACCCTGTTGTTCCCATTAGACACGCTTCGCTTACACGATTTACTTGCATTGCATGTAATACTTTTAATTGATTATGCTCAGCCACTTGGTCAATTACTTGAAACCGTTTTGTTAATCCCTGTAAAGTCCGTTCACCAAATGCCACCACTTCCTCTGAAATACCAAGTTTTTTATAATAATTCACTCTTTCTCTCCACTCTAGACCGTATTTCTACGATACCATTCAATCATCATGTCTTCTACTAGAGAAGCTTCTTCTTTGTATTCACTTTTATCCATTTGATACACTTCTCGTTCTCGACGAAACCATGTTAATTGTCGTTTTGCAAAATGACGAGTATTTGTTTTGATTCGTTCTATCATCTCTTCTCTCGTACATTCTCCTTTAAAATACGCAACGACTTCTTTATAACCAATAGCTTGCATAGAAGTCATTTCTTCTGTATATCCTTTTGCTAACAATCCTCTCACTTCTTCTTCTAGACCACCTACTATCATGTGATCCACCCTCTTATTTATAGCATTGTATAGCACATCTCTTTTATTCGTTACGACTACATATAAAAAATCATATGGGCTTTCTTTTAGCCGTTCTTCTTCGTTGTGAAGAGAAATACATCTTCCATGACATTTATAATATTCTATTGCTCGAATCACTCTTTTGATATTATTCTTATGAATCATAGTAGCTGAAACAGGGTCACACTCTTCTAATCTTTGAAAAAGAGCATCTACACCATGTTGTTCATAATACGATGTGATTTCTCTGCGAATCTTTGTCTGTTCTTCTTCGTTAGAAAAATCTATTCCATATAAAAGTGCTTGTATATAAAATCCCGTTCCTCCTACTACAATAGGTAATTTCCCCCGACCAATAATATCCTCTACACAAACCTTTGCCATTTCCTGAAAAGTTGCTACATTACAAGGTTCATCTGGATCTAATACATCTATTAAATGGTGTGAAACCCCCTCCATCTCTTGCTTTGTTATCTTAGCACTGCCAATATTCATCCCTCGATACACTTGACAAGAATCGGCCGATATAATCTCTCCATTTAACTGTTTCGCTACTTGTATAGAAATAGTTGTTTTACCAACTGCTGTTGGCCCTGTTATAATTAGTAATTCTTTTTTCATATCCTTATCTTATACAATCCTTTTAAATTTTTTCTCTATTTCATATTGAGACATAGTAATAATGGTAGGTCGACCATGAGGACAGTGATACGGATTATCTAACAATAATAATTCGTCCAATAACAATTTAACTTGCTCCACAGACATGGTAGAATTTCCTTTTACAGCAGCCTTACAGGCAATAGAAGCACACTTTTCCAGCATAGGAATAGATACCATGGTAGATTTCGTTTCCATTAAGTGTGTTAAGATTTCTTGAAAAATATATTCTGCTTGTTCTCCATATAGCTCCATAGGAACTGCCCGTAGCGCATACTCTTTTCCGCCAAAATATTCTACTAAAAATCCCATTTTTACAAATAGTTCCTCATTTCTCAAATACACTTCTTCTTCAACAGGAGTTAATGTTACTACAATTGGAATCATTAAATTCTGTGAATCTATTTGTGAATATTGTAATTGTTTCACGATTCGTTCGTATTTTACTTTTTCATGTGCAGCATGTTGATCCATAAAATATAACTTATCTTCTAGCGCCACCACCCAATACGTCTTAAATATCTGTCCTAATATTTGATATTCTGTCCTAGCTTCTTTCGTTAAAAATTCTGGTTGAAACATGTCTAGCTGAGTACCTTCGTACTCTGTGGTGTCTATGGTATCAGATTCCTTGTCCATGAATTCTTCTAACGGTGATAGAAGAACCTTTTTTTCCTCTATCTTAGGTTTTATTTCTTCCTTAGGTTTTATCTCTTCTCTTTGTTTGGTTAAGTATCGCTCTTGTGCTTCTCTTAAGACTTCTTCTCGCCGAATAGTTTCATATGGTTCTGGAATTTTTTTTGCAAATTGTTGTTCTTCTTTTTCTTCTTTTCGCTCATCTTCTTTTCGCTCTTTAGGGGTTAGCAAAGAAACTTCTGGAATTAACTCTTTTGTAGTAAGCCCTTCTGTAATCATCTCCACTACACACTGCTTGAATCGTTCTTCTTCTATGAACCGAACTTCCATTTTAGATGGATGGATATTAATATCAATCATAGCTGGGTCTATCGTAATGTATAACATGGTAAATGGAAAGCAATGTTGCATTAGATAGGATTGATACCCTCTTTCTATGGCTCGTGCAATCACATCTGATTTTAGATATCTTCCATTCATAAAATAATGTTCATAGGAACGATTTTGCTTTGTAAGGTTTGGTTTCCCTAGAAAACCTGTTATTACTATACCCTCATGTTCATAAGATACTGGTAGTAATTCTTTCGTAAGTGGCATTCCATAGATTCGATAAATAACTTCTTTTTGATCACCATTTCCTGTTGTATAAAACCGTACTTTATGATTTACTGTATATTGAAAAGCAATTTCTGGCTTTGATAATGCTAGATGTTCCATCAATTCCGTAATATATGATGCTTCTACTTTGGCAGATTTTAAAAATTTTCTACGCACTGGCGTATTAAAAAATAAATCTTTAATAAGCATAGTTGTACCTGTAGGTGCACCAATTTGTATATTACTCTGTAAGGATCCACCCTCTAATTCATAACAAGTTGCTGTTAATTCCTCATCCGTTTTAGTAATGCATGTAAGTCTTGATACAGCTGCTACACTAGATAATGCTTCCCCTCGAAATCCAAGACTTTTTACCACCAATAAGTCCTCTACCGTACTAATCTTGCTAGTTGCATGGCGACAAAAGGCTAATTCCACTTGTTCGCTTGGAATTCCCTTTCCATTATCTGTAATACGGATGGTGTCAATTCCACCCTCTTGAATCTCTACATGAACGGAAGTTGCATTTGCATCAATTGCATTTTCTACTAATTCTTTCACTACATTAAGAGGTCTCTCTACCACTTCTCCTGCAGCAATTTGATCAATTGTTAATTCGTTTAATATTGCGATTTTTGCCATCTAACTCTATACCATTCACTTTCTTTTGTAGGGAAGACAAAATGTTCCAAGCCTCAATAGGACTAATATTTTCAACAGTAAGCTGTTGTATTTCTTCACGAATAGAATCTTCTTGCATAAAATCAAATAAAGAGAGTTGCTTGTGTTCTAGATCTTGATGCACTTTCTCATTTTTCTTTACTTCTTTCTTCTCTTTAGTACTTTGTATTCCCTCAGATGAATTACTAGAATTTCGTTGTGCTTGTTCTGCAAGGTTATGTTCTTCTAACTCTAATACAATTTCCTTAGCTCGTTCTATTACACAACTTGGTACACCTGCCAATTTCGCCACTTGTATTCCATAACTTTTATCAGCTCCTCCTTTGATAATCTTTCTAAGAAATACAATATCATCTCCATTTTCTTGTACTGCAATGCAATAATTTACTACATTGTGTATTTTTCCTTCTAAATGGGTTAATTCATGGTAATGTGTCGCAAATAAGGTTTTTGCCCCTAATAAAGTTTTATCACTAATATGTTCTATCACTGCCCATGCAATACTAAGTCCATCAAAAGTAGAAGTTCCTCTTCCTATTTCGTCTAAGATTAATAAGCTTTTCTTAGTCGCATTGAGCAAAATATTAGCCACCTCATTCATTTCTACCATAAAAGTACTTTGACCACTAGCCAAGTCATCTGATGCTCCTACTCTCGTAAAAATCCGATCTGTTACACTAATGTTTGCTTTCTTAGCGGGTACATAACAACCAACTTGTGCCATAAGTACAATCAATGCCACCTGTCTCATATAAGTAGATTTCCCTGCCATATTAGGTCCTGTTATAATGCTTATAGACTGCTTTGCTTCATCTAAGTAAGTATCATTTGCAATAAATAGATTCGCTTGTAACATCTGTTCTACCACTGGATGACGACCTTCCTCAATGGCTAAAACCCCTTCTTCGTTTAAGTTAGGTTTTACATATTGATTCTTCTGTGCTACATAAGCAAGGGAAGTAAACACATCTATAGTAGCAATGGCATGAGCACTTCCTTGAATTCTTGTAATTTCTCTACCTATGGTATCACGAACTTCTTGAAATAATCGTTGCTCTAATTCGTACAACTTCTCCTCTGCATTTAGAATCACATCTTCTAATTCTTTTAACCGTTCATTCGTATAGCGTTCTGCATTAGCAAGCGTTTGCTTTCTTATGTAATCTTCTGGTACAAGAGAGGCATTGGCATGACTTACTTCATAGTAATATCCAAATACTCGATTATATTTAATCTTCATATTGCGTATTCCCGTGCGTTCTCGGTCTTCTGCCTCTAACTGAGCGATCCAATTTTTCCCCTCTTTCTTAGCAGCACGTAATTCATCAATTTCCTTAGAATAACCAATTTTAATCACGCCTCCATCTTTGACGCTAAGAGGTGCTTCTTCTTCTATGGAAGCTTTAATTAATTCCTGTAAATCCTCTAAGTCGTCCATTTTATGGAGTAATTCCTGTAATAATGGAGAAGAAAATTCTTTTAGAATCGTTCTTACAGGGGGAATCATGGCAATAGAATTATGAAATGCAATCAAATCACGCGGTGTCGCACTTTGATAACTAATCTTTCCAAGCAAACGTTCTAAATCATAAATAGGTTGTAGGTATTCCCTCATCTCTTCTCGTTGTAAAGTATCTTCTACTAGTTCTTCCATAGCATCTAGTCGCTGCTTAATCTCTTCTTTCACCACTAAAGGTTGTTCTAAATATTGCCGTAACATCCTTGCTCCCATGGCCGTTTTCGTACGATCTAACACGCCTAATAAAGAGCCTTTTTTCGTCTTATCTCGAAAAGTCTGTGTTAATTCTAAATTACGACGTGTACCATGATCTAACAACATAAATGTCGAAGACACATACGGTTTTAACCTTGCAATGTGAGCTAATGTAGTCTTTTGTGTATGTTGCAAATATAACAATAATGCACCTGTAGCCATACTCCCCATTTCAAAACCATCAATTCCTAAGCTAACATAAGATTGTACTTGAAATTGCTTACATATACTTTCTCTAACTCGTTCTTTATCAAAATAAACTTTTTCTAATGTGAAAATCGTAATCTCCATACGATCTTCTAAATCAGAGAAATCTATCAAGCTTTCCCTAAACTCTTCATTACAAATAATTTCTGCTGGATGGTATTTATAAATTTCATCTATTAATTGCTTCTCTCCTACCACCTGTGTCATATAAAATTCCCCTGTTGTAATATCACAGATAGAAATTCCACATTCCCCTAGTCCATTTTTTTCTATACCGCTAAATACACACATTAAGTAATTATTTTTTTCTTTATCTATAGCTTGTACATTAAAATTCGTACCTGGTGTCACAATTCGTACGACTTCTCTTTTTACTAGTCCTTTCGTTTGCGAAGAATCTTCCACTTGTTCGCATAGTGCTACTTTGTATCCCTTTTCTACTAACTTATTCAAGTATACTTCTGCCGCATGATGTGGAACACCACACATTGGAGCTCGTTCTTCTTGCCCACAATTTTTTCCTGTTAAGGTAATCTCTAATTCTTTAGAGGTCACAAGAGCATCTTCAAAAAACATTTCATAAAAGTCACCTAATCGGTAAAATAAAATACAATCCTTGTATTGCTCTTTTAAATCTAAATATTGTTGCATCATTGGTGTAAATGCTGCCATTTTGTATTGTCACTCCCCTTACTCCACATAATATCCATTTACTTTTTTACATTCGTTCTCTAGTATACCATATAATAAAAGATCTTTGTACTCCCCTTGCAAAAAAACATGATCTCTTAATCGTGCTTCTTCTTGTAATCCAGCTTTCATCATAATACGACTAGATGCAATATTACCAGCAATCACTCTTGCAAATACACGATGTACTTGTAGTTGTTCAAAAGCAAATTGTATAATTAATCTAGCTGCTAATGTTCCAACTCCCTTTCCTTTCAAGGAATGTTCCCCAATAAAGATTCCATACTCTATATGCTTATGTCCTTTTTCGTAATCTCGTAAATAGACACATCCTATAGGGAGTAGAGTCTCTTTTTCACAGATCATAAATTGATATCCTCTACCTGTATCTATCATGGTTTCTATCCATTTTAGGTGTCCTTCTCTCGTAAATGGTTCTTGATAGATAAAAAAAGGTCGAACATACTCACTGTTTCGCCATCTTATAATCAACTCCGTATCTTCTAACTCTATTTTTCGTAGATAAATTTCTATAGTATCTGCCATAATTTTTGTTATCATCTCTTCATTAACCATATCCTTTCTATTCTTTCACTATCTTATTTTCAACTAAATACTTATTATAACGTATCTACTCTATAATTGCAAAAAAATGTGGGATTTCCTACGTGTCAATTTACTTCTATAACAAATCATGGTATAGTTATCATGTTTCATTT
>JAWXVF010000065.1:0-13535 GCA_044425555.1 Eubacteriales bacterium | reverse complement strand
TACCGAAACAGATATATAATCCTCTATCTTATCTGCTGTTTCTTCTATGGTAACTACTGGTGGTACAAATGGCTTCCCAAAAGTTGCTGCTGCTTCTCTTGCAATCCCAAGAACACTGTAGCAATCTACACGATTAGAAGTAATCTCATATTCAAATACAGTATCACGAAGTCCTAATACTTCCACAGCATCTGCACCTACTTTGGTATCTTTTTGAAAAATATAGATTCCATCTTCTGGAGCAAGTGGGTACATATCACGACTAGAACCTAATTCTTCAATGGAACACATCATCCCCTGTGACTCAATCCCTCTTAATTTTCCACATTTAATCACAATTCCATCTTCTAGAAGAGGTCCACCATCATGACCACCTGCTACTTTTCCACCCTCCATTACTACAGGAATCTTATCTCCTACAGAAACATTTGGTGCTCCTGTTACAATTTGTAAAGTCTCTTTCCCTATACTTACTTGGCATATAATTAATTTATCTGCATCTGGATGCTTTTCAATAGAGAGAATCTCCCCCACATATATTTTATCTAAATTCTTATCTAAACATTCATAAGTTTCTACTTTTGTTCCAGAAAGAGTCATAGCATCTACATACTCTTGATTGGTACAATTAATTTCTGGAACGTATTCTTTAATCCATGATAACGATGTATTCATAATTTTCTCCCTCCCTTATTAAAATTGTTTTAAGAAACGTATATCATTCTCATATAATAATCTCATGTCATCTATTTCATATTTTAATAAGGCAATTCTCTCTAATCCCATACCAAATGCGAAGCCTGAATATTCTTCAGGATCTATACCACTCATCTTTAATACGTTCGGATGCACCATACCACACCCTAGAATCTCAATCCAACCTGTCCCCTTGCAGAAACGACACCCTAAACCACCACACTTAAAGCAGGTTACATCCACTTCTGCACTTGGTTCTGTAAAGTTAAAATGATGTGGTCTAAATTTTACTTGTGTTTCTTCTCCAAATAACTCTTTAGCAAATTCTGCCAAGGTTCCCTTTAAATCTGCAAAAGTAATATGTTTATCAATGACAAGACCTTCAATTTGATGAAAAGAAGGGGAATGGGTTGCATCTACTTCATCCGAACGAAATACTCTTCCTGGTGCAATCATACGAATTGGTAGCTGTCCTTTTTCCATTTCATGTACTTGTGTTCCTGAAGTTTGGGTACGTAGTAAAATATCCCCACTTATATAAAAGGTATCTTGCTCATCTTTTGCAGGATGGTCAGCAGGAATATTTAATGCTTCAAAATTATAATAGTCAAGCTCTACTTCTGGTCCTTCTACCACTTCATAACCCATACCTACAAAGATTCTCTCTACTTCTTCCATTGCTATGGTATTAGGATGACGATGCCCTACAAGACTTTTCTTAGCTGGAAGAGTTACATCAATAACTTCTATTTTTAATTGTAATTCCATCTTCTCTTGTTCTAGCTTTTTCATGGCTTTTTCTAGTAATTCTTCTAACTCTACTCGGACATCATTCACCATTTGTCCAACCTGTGGTCGATCTCCCACAGCAACATCCTTCATCCCTTTTAAAACGGCTGTTAATTCTCCTTTTTTTCCAAGAATAGCTGTTTTCACTTCATTTAGATGCTCTAAACTTTTTGATTCTTCAATCTTTACAAGTGCTTGTGTCTTTATACTTTCTAATTTTTCTTTCATACTATTCACCGTACCTTTCTCTTATCCCACTTCATTTCATAAAAAAAAATCTGCTACAGCAGAATTTATAGGGTTGTATCACTCCTATTCTATCGCACATACAATCCCTACTCTTACTTAATTACCTAAGAATCGTTTCCTCATCTTCCCCATTGATTCCATCCAGATAATTATCTACTGGCATTAATTCCATTCGATTATTTCCTATAATCTCTTTATAATTCCCTAGGGAAGACTCTAAGGAATTATATTGATTGCCTATTACTTCCGTATACTTACTTACTGCGACTCCTAAGGAATTATATTGACTCGTTGCCTCTCTTAAAGTTTGCTCAATAATATTCTCTACTCCTTGTAACAAACTATCCACATATTGAATTGCTCCTGCTTTCATTTCATTAGCTTCTATAATAGCTTGATTACGAATCTTAACAGCTTCTTCCCCTGCAATTGTCACCGTTCTATCTGCCTGTTCAATTGCTTGTTCCATAATCTCCGTATCATTAGTTAGTTGATTAACTCTCTCTTGTGCTTGTCGAATCAACTTCTCTGCCTCTATTTTAGCTTGTCTTGTCATTTCTTGCTCTTTACTCTTTGCATCTAACAATATGGATTCTCTTTGTTTCATAAGTTTCTGACTTTGGCGCACTTCGTTTGGTATATTCTTTCGTAATTCTGCTAATAATTCCTCAATATATCCTTTATTTACAACAATATTCTCTTCTCCTGAAAATTTCTGAAATTTACAATTACCAATAAATTCTTCAATTTCATCCGTTAATTCTTCGATCCTGCTCGCCATGTGTTATCCCCTTATTCCTTTCACTACCTTACCCCATATTTTTCATAGATTAATTCCCCAATAAATTCAGGCACACACATAGAAATATCTCCCCCAAAACTTGCAATTTCTTTAATACTAGAAGAACTTAAATACGCATATTCTAGACTAGTAGTTAAAAACATAGTGTCAATTTGCCGATTAGATAATTGCCGATTTGTCTGTGCAATTTGTAATTCATAATCAAAATCTGTAATGGCACGTAATCCCCTAATTACGACTTGAATCCCTTTCTTATGTGCATAATCTATTAAGAGTCCTTCAAATGACTCTACCTTCACATTCGGAAGATTTATAGTTGCTTCTCTCAACATTTTAACACGTTCTTGTACAGAAAACAATGGAGTTTTTCCATGATTATTCAATACACTTACAATTAATTCATCACACATAAGAGATGATCGTTTTATAATATCTAAATGTCCATACGTAACGGGGTCAAAACTACCTGGATAAATCGCTGCTTTCATCTTAATTGTACTCTCACTTTCTTCTTTAAGAATAACTAAGTTTCATAAATATATGTTTATTCGTTCTATACTGCTTTTCCTTCGTTATCCTATAACCTAGCTTCGTAATGTAAGAAAAATCTGTTTCCTTCGAAGCCTCAATAATAATAACAGTTTTAGATGTTACATAAGAGGTATTTTGTAACTGTTCTAATACTTTTACTTCTACCCCTTCTAAGTAAGGTGGGTCTAAGTAAATATAATCCACTTGTGTTTCTATTATAGTAGAAATAGCGGACAAAACTTCTTGGTTTTTCACAGTTGCTTGTTGCATTAATTTAGTAAATGCAAGATTTTCCTTAATTATATCACAAGCCTTATGATTCGATTCCACAAAGTAAGCATGACTTGCTCCTCGACTTAAAGCTTCTATCCCAATTGCTCCACTTCCACTAAATAAATCCACAAAAATACAACCTTGCATCCCTTGATGTATCATATTAAAAAGCGTTTCTTTGACTCGATCTTGTGTAGGTCTTGTTTGCAATCCTTCTAAGGTTTTTAGAGGAAGGCTTCTAGCTGTTCCTGCAATTACTCTCATACACTCATTACCATCACTCTCTTTGTAATCTCTATTTCTAGATTCTAAGTTTGGTTCCTTTCCCATTTTTCTCTTGTATCTTAAGCTTACCTACTTCTATTTCCTTCTCTTTATAGTGGATTACTCCTTCTGATGCACTCTCAAATAAATAACAAGCCTCTATAAAATCATCATCTGCTAACTTCATAGATTTCGTTCCTTGTGCACTCTTTTTCTGCTCTTGCACCTCATCTAGACTAAATCGCAAGAAATATCCCTCCTTACTTTGTAACACAACTACATGGTGCAATCCCTTTTCAAGAACAGCGATTACTTCATCATCTTCTCGCAATTTTGTAGATGTCACCATTTTCTTACTGACTTCAAATTCAAATCCATTGACTAATTTCATCATACCAAACTTCGTGGCAAATACCAATTGGCTTAAATTCATATATTGCTGACTAGTCACATAAATAATAGTCTCCTTCGCAGAATCAAAATTACTCACATTATCAATCGGAATCCCTTTCTCACGAAATTTTCCAAAAGGTAAGTCTAATATCTTAATAGAATGGAGCAATCCTTCTTTCGTAAAAATACATACTTTTCCTGTATTCTTACACCCTATTTGATAAATATTTTCTGTATCTGCAGCCACTTTATTACGTTCATAAGTTGGTAAGTCTACCACCTTCGCATATCCAAAACGATCCATTAGAAAAACAACTTCCATTTCTTCTAATTTCCGTTCATGGTATACTGCCTCTTGTGCATTTTCTAATAACGTCCTACGTGAACGACCATATGCTTTCTTTAAAACATCTAATTCTTTGATCAAAACAGCAGTCATGGCATCTTTTTTATCTAATAATTCCTCATAACGATAAATATTTGCAATGGTTTCTTCATTCTCTTTCATCAATGCATTAATCTCTAACCCAATTAAGCGATAGAGTCTCATTGCCATAATAGCATCAGCTTGTTTCTCTGTAAATAAAAGTTGTGCTGCCATTACTTCTGATTCCTTATAACGAAATTCAATCCCCTTTGTTTCTCCTTTAGTTAAGCATAACTTCGCCATTTCTCGGTTTTTAGATCCTCTTAATACTTCTATTATTAAATCAATTACATTGCAAGCTCGAATTAAGCCTTCCTGTATTTCTTTTTTCTCTAATTCTTTCTCTAATAAGGTGGTATACTTTCTCTTCGCTACTTCATATTGAAATGCTACGTTCTTCCCAATAACTGTTTTTAGACTCATAGTCTCTGGTCTGCCATCACTAATGGCTAGCATATTAACAGAAAAAGTATCCTCTAATCTCGTTTTATTATATAATAGATTTGTAAAGTTCTCCACGTCTGCATCTTTGCGAAGTTCAATTACAATACGAATTCCTTCTTTGGAAGATTGATTCGAAATATCTAAGATATCTAATGTTTTCTTATTTTCTGCCAATGCCGCTACATCCAATAAAAATTTTTCTATATTAGCACCTACCATAGTATAAGGAATCTGGGTGATGACTAGATTATTCTTACCACCTTTCCCTTTTTCCACTTCTACCACACCACGAACTTTAATCTTACCCATTCCTGTTTCGTAGATTTCTTCTAATTCTTTTTCATTAATTACAATTCCACCCGTTGGAAAGTCAGGCCCTTTGATGTATTTCAATAATTCCTTGGTAGTAATATCTATATTTTTCAAGTATGCCTTAGTAGCATCAATCACTTCCGAAAAATTATGTGGTGGAATACTAGTCACCATACCAACTGCAATTCCTTCTGCACCATTTACTAATAAATGAGGAAACTTAGCAGGTAACACACTTGGTTCTTTCTCTGTTTCATCAAAGTTAGCAATAAAATCTACTACATTTTTATCTAAATCTTCCAATAAGGCTTCTTGGGTCAATCGTTCTAACTTAGCTTCTGTATAACGCATTGCAGCCGCTTTATACCCCTCAATATTACCAAAATTTCCATGTCCATTTATTAAGGGTACACTTTTCTTAAAATCTTGCGTCAATACTACAAGAGCTTCATATATTGAGCTGTCTCCATGAGGGTGATATTTCCCCATGGTATCTCCTACAATACGCGCACATTTACGAAAAGGTCTATCATAACGAATCCCTAATTCATGCATATCGTAGAGTACTCTACGTTGCACAGGCTTTAGTCCATCTCGTACATCTGGCAATGCACGTGCCACAATGACACTCATAGCATAGTCAATATAAGACTTCTGCATCACTTCTGCATAATCTGTTCGTATAATATTAGCATCGTATCCTAATTGTGCCATGTAAGTTCTCCATTTCTTTTCTGCCTAACCTTCATCTTAAACGTCTAGCATTGCTTCATTGGCGTGTTTGTATATAAATTCTCTTCTTGGAGGTACTAAAGTTCCCATCAACATTTCTGTTACATTAGAAGCCATTCTAGCATCCTCTATTTCTACTTTTTTCAACATCCTAGTCTCTGGGTTTAAGGTAGTCTCCCATAATTGATCAGCATCCATTTCTCCTAACCCTTTATATCGTTGCAGGGTAAAATTACTCTTTGTCTTCTTACGATACTCGCTTAGTGCCTTCTCATCGTAGAGATATCGCTCTTTCCCTTTAGTCGGCAATGCTTTATACAGGGGTGGCATTGCAATATACACATGACCTTCAAAGATTAACTCTGGCATAAAACGATAGAATAAAGTTAACAATAACGTACAAATATGGGAACCATCTACGTCCGCATCTGCCATAATAATAATCTTATCGTATCGTAACTTTGTTATGTCAAAATCGTACCCATAACCTTCCGAAAAGCCACAGCCAAATGCATTAATCATAGCCTTGATTTCTTTATTCGCAAGTACTTTGTCAATACTTGCCTTTTCCACATTTAAGATTTTACCACGGATTGGTAAAATTGCTTGATATGCACGGTTTCTAGCATTAGTAGCACTTCCTCCAGCAGAATCTCCTTCCACTATAAAGATTTCACATTTTGTTACATCTTTCGATTCACAATTGGATAACTTCCCATTGGATTCAAATGAAAATTTTTGCTTACTTAATAGATTGCTTTTCGCCTTTTCTTCTGACTTACGAATTTTTGCTGCTTTCTCAGCACAACTAATCACAGATTTCAATACTTCTACGTTTCTATCAAAAAATCTTGTTAATTCATCACTCGTTACTTTGCTTACAACTTTCGTTGCATCTTGATTATCAAGCTTCGTTTTCGTCTGTCCCTCAAACCTAGGGTCTGGGTGCTTTAAAGATATAATTGCTGTAATTCCAGTACGAATATCTGCACCCGTATAATTGCTTTCTTTTTCTTTTAATATATTTAATTCTCTTGCATACGTATTAATTATGTTGGTAAACATGGTCTTAAATCCTGTTAAATGAGTACCACCTTCTGAATTGTAAATATTATTACAAAAACCTAGTACATTTTCATGGAATTCATTCACATATTGAAAAGCAATTTCTACGGATATATCCGCAACTTCTCCTTGAAAATAAATCACATCATGAATGGCTTCACTTTTCTGATTCAAATCTTTCACAAATCCTACAATACCTTCTTCTTCACGAAACGTATGCTCTTCTTCTAAACCTGCTCTCTTATCTATAAACGTAATGGTTAATTGAGGATTTAAGTAGGCCGTTTCATGTAAGCGACTCTTAATATCTTCTGAACGAAAGATAATCTTATCAAATATTGTATCATCTGGCAAGAAATTCACCCATGTACCTGTTTCTTTCGTTTTGCCTATGATTGGTAACAAGCCTTCTTGTAACTCCATTACAGGTTCTCCACGCTCATAACGGTCTTCATGAATCATACCATTTTTCTTAATCTTAATATGTAAATATTCAGACAAAGCATTCACTACTGAAGAACCTACTCCATGAAGTCCACCACTGGTCTTATAAGAGTCACTATCGAATTTACCACCCGCGTGTAGGGTCGTAAACACAAGACGTTCTGCACTAATTCCCTTTTCATGCATTTCTACTGGTATTCCACGTCCATTATCTTCAATGGTAGCTGAGCCATTTTCCTCAAGGGTCACTTGAATATGAGAACAAAACCCTGCCAAATGCTCATCTACAGAGTTGTCCACTATTTCATAGATTAAATGATTCAATCCTTTCGTAGATACACTTCCTATATACATTCCAGGACGTACACGAACTGCTTGTAATCCTTCTAATACAGTAATATTGGATGCATCGTAATTACTTTGGTTCCCCATAATAATCAATATTCCTCTCTATCTCTGCGTTTAAAAAACAATGGTATAGCTTCTACTATAGCCATTGTAATCCGTAATGAATATTCCAATGATATTCTAATTATCATAAGGCACTCTTGTAACAATTTCACCCAAAAGATTGTTTGCAGTATTAAACTGAATCTCAGCAATTCTCGTATGGAATGCATCATTAGGCCCAATCATGGAAATGGCTTCTTGTAATATTCTCGTTGCAGTATTAAAATAACCTATCGTAATATACGCTTCTGCTAATCCTCGATAATAATTATAATCCATCGAATCGTATGCAATCAACATTTCAAAAGTTGCTATAGCTTCACTAATCTTACCTTCTATTATGTATTCATATGCCCTATTCCATGCAGATTCCATCTCTGCTCGATAAGCTTCTTCTGCCGCAATTCTCGCTTCTTCTTCTGCAACTCTCGCTTCTTCTTCTGCAACTCTAATCTCTTCTTGAATAATTGCAACTAATTCTTCTTGATAGCTCAATAAATCCTCTAAATCACCTTGTAATCTAAGTTGTTTATTCTCTAAACGCTCTCCATTTCCAATTAATGGATCAAGCATTTGCATAATCTTATCCCAAGTATCTGTCGTTTCCTCACCTTCTATCTCGCTAGTAACAACTTTAATGGCATCTGTTAATTCCCTAATCTCCTCATCAATCTTCTCTTGTGCTCTTTGATTATCACCTACTACTTTGTAATACTCAGAAAAAGCAATTGCCACATCAATACTTTGATTAGCATCGTTTACACTTTCAGCCTTTGCATATGCCAATGATGCGCCCTCATAATCTCCTATTGTCATACAATTCTGTGCCGTTTCTAAATATTCTTCCATTTTATCAATTGTTACTTCATATTGTTCCTCTTCTAGCTTCGCTGTGTTGGAAGCATCCCATACTAGATATCCAACACCGCCCACTAGCACAAAAAGAATGACTAATAAAACCTTATATTTCCCATTAGATTTCCCCCTAGAAGGTTTCACTTCTTTTGATTTCTCCACATTCTTATTACTAGAAGGTATTTGCTGGTCTGAAATAGGTTCCATTGCTGGTTGTATAGGAACTGGCTCTACTACTGGTTGTGCTACTGGTATTTCTACACTTTCTACTTGTTGTTCACTCTGATTTACAGAAGCAATATGCTCGAATTTATTCCCGCACTCACTGCAAAATAACACATCATCATCTACTTCTTCTCCACACTTAGTACAAAACATATTTTCCTCCTAGAAATTAACCACATTTTTAAACTTATAATCAAATTCATGCACTATTATAACGTATTCTTTATGTATCGTCAATGAAATTGTAACTTGTTGGGAACACAACAATATTGTGCATATAGAATCTAACCATAAACAATGTTTAGTCCGTTTCTATTAATACTACTTCCATAAAATAATATTCTACATCCCCATCTAATACCACACTTACCATTATTACAATGTAGCATTTTTTATTCCATATTTTCCTAATATTTTTCTGATCCATACAACTCCTTATGTCCTCAATTAATGGTTTATTTCTAAATCTCGCTTAAAATTCTGAGGTTCTAAATTTTATCAGTTCCACTGAATTCCCCCTATAAAATGCACCCCTTTTTCCCCCTGTCCTACTACCACATAACTTCCATCTTCTTTCTGACTTCCTAATATGGCAATCTGATCATTTAAACAGACTTCTTTCTTAAATTCTAATGTAAACGTAGTTGGTACTTTCTCTTGCAACTCGCTAGGCAAGTAATCCCACACATAATCTCCATAATTCCCACTATGTACATGACCATTTCCATCTAATTCAGACCACTTTACTTGATGCGTTCCTAATTCTGCTAATTCAATCCCTCGAACCTCTACTTTTCTACAAGAACCACACTTAATTTCTATAGGACATACTGTTCTATAAAATTCATCATCTTTACTAGGACGATATATAGTTTTCTTAGTAGGACTCACCAAAACCCAGTCACTTCTACCACTTACTAAGATATTTCCTTCCTCATCTTCCCATTGTACTACACGTTGATAATACGGACCTTTTATTCCATCTAAATATGTCGTTATGATAAGAGAATCAAAACACTTAGGCATCCGATGGATTTGAAGAGTCATACGAGTTACAATAAATGCCTTATCTTCCACTAATAAGGTTTCATATGTCAACTCATAAGCTTGACAATGGAGACTAGAAGTTGCTACAAATTGCTTTAGTAAATTAGACATATGTACATTTAAGTTCTGATCACATTGTCCAAAAGTAATCTCTTCTTCCCGAATATATCCACCTTCTACTAAGTATTGTTTTCTTTCTTTTAATTGTTTATTCATTAATAATAACCATCACTTTCCCATAATATCTACTTATTTCCAATTCTACCATAACAATCTACCTTCTATTTGTCAAGATTTCTACATCAAAAAAAGAGGTTCGGAATCACCGAACCTCTTACACTATTGCACATAGAGAATCTATTTATTTGCTAAGAATTCATCTAGTTGAGCTTGTGCAGCTGATAAATATTCTTCCATACCAGCACTAGTTAATGCATTATTAAATGCTTCTAATTGTGTAGCAGGATCTACTTGACCTGTGCTTAATGGTAACGCATATTGAGCAGCTACGTTAGCAAGTGCAGCACTTTGAATTTCTACGTCAGATGGGTCAAATGTATAACCTAAGATTGGAATTTCTTTTGCTGTATTGTAGTAAGCTAAGAAAGTATCTTCCCAATAATTCGCATCCCCTTCACCTTCCATTACTGGTAGAATGGTAATGTTCCCCATACCATTTCTCCAAGGTGAATAGTTTCCTCTTTCATCTGTAAATTCAATTAAACCATTGTCATTGTACGCATAGTGTACCTCTTCCACACCATAGTTTAACAATGTCATTAAGTATTCATCTGTGTTTAAAAGATTTAAGAACATCATTGCTCTCTCTGGATTCTTAGAAGCAGTAGAAATTGCCATCATAGCACCTTGAGAAGCAGTTGTATCTACGTATGGTGATGTAGTAGGAACGAAAGCAACTTCAATGCCACGATCTGCACTAGCCTGTACTTCATATCCTAATGCATATGATTGTGTTCCTATTAAGTAATTACCAGCTAATTGTGTATTTGTACGTGTTTCATTTGCTTGATTTGCATTTCCCATTGCTGGATCAATGTAACCAGCTTGCGCATATTCATAAGTTTGTTCTACGAATGTTTTATATTCATCTGTAGCAAATTTGTTCACTAATGTATTCCCATAAGCACTGTCTGCTGATACATTGTCTGAATTTAAGTAGTACGATAATAAGTTAACAGAACCATTATCTCCTGCTACGATAATCGAATCATTTACCATTCTTTCAAGAACAGCACCTTCAACTAATAGTGGGTAGAAATCAGCACCTTCTCCAGCTTTTACGGTTTCAAGGATTTCACCAAATCCATAGTAATCCGTGTTTGCAATATCTTCCACTGTGTAACCATATTTCTCTAATAAAGTTACATTTACATCCCAACAATTTTGAATTGCATAATCTTTTAACCCAGGAACTGCATAAACTCCAACTCCATCTGCACCATTTGCTAATGCACCAGTAGTTAATACATTTGGTAAGGTATTCCAAATATCTTGACCGTATTGTTCTATCAAGTTATTGTCGTCACTATCAAGACGTAACCAATATCCATCTCTTGCAAAACGATTGTATTCATTAGCTGACCATGAGCAAGTGAAATAAATATCAACAGCATCTCCTGTTTGTAATGCTAATACTGCATTGGTGTCAAAGTCACCCCATGTTCCCCAAATTGGTTCAAGAGTTACATTTAACTGTTCTCCAAGGTATGCGTTTACTTCTGCCATAACTGCTGTATCATCTGATACGTTAGAACCATGAAAATACATTTTCAAAGTTACGTGTTCAGAAATATCAGCACCTGGTGTTTCTGTTACAGACGTATCTGTACTTGTACTAGTATCTGTTGTTTCTGTCGTACTAGGTGTGGTTGTTGTTTGGTCACTACTACTTGAAGAACCACAAGCAACTAAAGATGTGGTTACCATAGAAAGTGCCAAAGCAAATGCTAAAGCTTTTTTCATTTTAATTCCTCCTTTTGATAAATAAGTTTATATAAGCGATAGAGCTCATCCTATCGTACTTACCCTTTTACAGACCCAATGGTCAATCCCGAAATAATATAACGTTGAAAAAACGGATATGCACAAGCAATTGGTACTACGATTAATACGATTAACGCCATCTTCAAACTATTAGATGGTAAGCCTTGTGCTGCAATAGAAGCTTCTACTCCTAGCACCCCTGCATTCTTCGCCAAGAAATCTGCTTGTTGTTGCATTCTAATCAATAAATATTGTAATGGCATATGATCTGGATCGTTAGGCACAAATAACATTGCCAAATACCATTCATTCCAATAAGCCAACGAAGTTAATAAGGATACCGTTGCAATACCTGGCTTTGCAATAGGAACAATAATCTTAAATAATGTATTGTACTCTCCACTTCCATCTATAGAAGCCGATTCTATTAATTCGTCTGGAACAGTACTTTGGAAGAATGTTCTCATAATAATTAAGTTAAACGGATTCAACAACATTGGTACAATAAGAGATGCATAATTCTCATACATTCCCAATGACTTCGTTACCATAACCGTAGGTGCAAGACCTCCACCAAACATCATTGTAAAAAAGCAGAAGAATGTAAAGAAATTTCGATACCTAAAATCTTTACGAAATACTGCATATGCATACAGCATAGTCATTAATACACTTAGAAAAGTCCCTACAATAGTAACAAAAAAACTATTATAATACGATAACCATAGTTGATTCCCCAATTCCTTAATGTAATCAAATGCTGCTAATGACCATTCCACTGGAAAGAAGGAATATCCCACTGCACGAATACTTTCTTCTGAAGTAAATGCTATAATAACAACAAAGATAAATGGTATAATACAAGCCAACGCAAACAATCCAATAATAATGTGAATTACAATTTCTGTTTGAACACTTACTGCATTTAATTCTCTCTTCTTCTTTCCATTCGTAGAAGAATTCATTTTTGTTTTCTCCATGTTCTTCTCCCCCCTTAGAATAAGCTACTATCTTCATCAATTTTACGTGTTATAGCATTAGCTCCCATAATACAGATGAATCCAATTACATTCTGCATCAATCCCGCAGCTGTACTATATCCCATATTCGGAACAGAAGTCATAATACGATATACATACGTATCAATAGTCTGCGTCACTGGTATTAGGGTTCCACTACCCATTGGTACTTGGTAGAATAATCCAAAGTCTGAATTAAATATCTTACCAACATTCATAATTAATAAAATTACAATCATTGTCTTAAGATGTGGCATTGTCACAAAACGAATCTGTTGAAACTTCGTAGCACCATCAATGCTTGCTGCTTCATATTGAGTTGCATCAATTCCTGTAATTGCAGCCAAGTACAGAATTGTAGTATACCCCACATTCTTCCATGTGTTAGCAATAATTAATATGTATGGCCAAGGTTTGATCTCACTATACCAATTATACCCTTGATATTCCGAATGTCCTAAAGACATCATAGTCTGATTAATCATACCATACGTTGGTTCAAGAAATGCCATTA
>JAWXVF010000064.1:0-13769 GCA_044425555.1 Eubacteriales bacterium | reverse complement strand
CATATTGCCCGCGAGATAAAACAAGAACGATGGCACACTGTCATCAGGAGCAAGCCCCGCAAGACTACCAAATACAAATGTGAAGACAACAGTATTTAAAAGCGGATTAATTAGTGCCCAAGCAGGTCCCAAAATAGTCTGCTTATACTGTGTCACAAAGTTTCTCTTTACAAATAGCGATATCAAATCCCTATATTCAAATGTCTCTTTTAAATTAAGCTCGAGCTTATTCGTTTTTGGGCTAATTTTTGTTTTAAAATTTTGCATCTCTGTCCCCTCTATTAATAATATACTTACACTTTCTTTTTATCCAAGATAAAATACTTCTAATTTTTATCATCAGAATATATAATTTTGGTGATGCATAAAATATGCCTCCTCGAATTTTCCACTCAAAATTGAGACACTCGTATACTTTACTGCACATAATACTCATATCTTTTTTCAACTTTTTCATTTTTAATTTCATATTAGCATCATCGAATTTTAACTTATAATAAAACATATATGTATTAACAACATTCTTAAAAGTATTTAATACATTGCCATAATTTTTTATTTCATAATAATACAAACACCTATCTACCAAGGCTTCAATATAATCAGTTTTATTTACAGAACCTGCATCAGCCATAATACTTCCTGTTCTCTGCACATAAAAATATAATAGTTCTGCAACAAAGGCAATTTTTTTACATTTGCCCAAAACATGATGAATAACAAATTCATCCTCATTTATTTTACCCAATGGGTATCGTATGTCTTTAAAAATATGTTCCTTATATAATTTATTCCAAGCCACAACAGAAATATTAGTTCTTCTTTCACAAAGCGTAAATAGTGCTTCTTTTCCCATTTTTACTTCATTCTGTTTTATTGCATCGCCATTTTTAATAAATGCACCTTTTTCATCTACATACACAAAATTACAAGCAGCCATATCCGCTTGATTCTGGATTAATGCAGCATAAAGTTTTTCGGCCATTTGCAAATCTAAATAGTCATCACTATCAACGAACATTATATATTTACCAGACACGATATCTAGTCCAGCATTTCTAGCATCTGATAATCCACCATTTTTCTTGTGAATCACAACTATACGCTCATCTTTTTTAGCCCATTCATCACACATCGCTCCACAATTATCTGGCGAGCCATCATGAACTAAAATTATTTCTAAATTTGCATATGTTTGATTTACAATACTATCTACACATTTATCAAGATACTTCTCAACTTTATATATTGGAACTATTATGCTTATCTTTTCTTTATTCATATAGTATTCCTACGTATTCTACTTTTAAATCCTATTTATTGATAATGTTTTTAATATACAGTTGTTACATGTATCATAACATCACAAAATATACAACTTCATTATCAACATACCTTGCTAATCCCCTATTTATACTTATACAATAAAACTGCGTTAACTGTTATCTTTTTCTATTATCAAATGCATTAGTTTTTACAATCGCATTTTTACCGCATATTTTTCTTATAATAGAATTATTTTTTATAGTCATTGCTATATTTTTTATTAGATTTTGTACATATCTTTTTATGTATGGACCATATCCAAAGTTTTTAATATATTCTTTTTTCTTTCCTATATATTCCACTCTACTATTGGTATATTTTAATAACTCAATAATCTGCCATGAATATTTTTCAATGATAAACTGCACCACTTCTTCTTCCTCCTTGATATTCATTGCTTTAACTGTCTCGCATATTAGCAACATTAGGTTTTTCTTCCTGTCAATCGTTCTTTCTATTGTTCTATTCCCTCTAGAATGGCTGTTACTTGTCTCAACAACCTTATACAGAGATTCTTCGATATACAAGCATTTGTAAAAATATGTAATAGGCAACATTAACTGCCAATTTTGTCCTTCACGAGAATTGTAAATCCGATTTGTCGGCACGGCCTTTATAAAATCCGATGCGTGAACCATAAATCCACCACCGCTTGCAAATACTACATTGCTAACATGTATTAAATCCATGAAAAAATTATCTTTGCCCTCAGGTTGCATTCTCTGTATTTTCCTAATTGTTTTATCCACATCATCTTCGCACACTAAATCACCCACGGTTATACAAAAATATCCTTTACCATTATCCTCAAGCAATTTTACACGCTTCTCTACAGACTCAACCATTAAAAAATCATCTGAATCAATCCATGTCAAGTAATCGCCTGACATGTTTGCAAGACCTTTATTAATTGCCTCTGCTTGACCTTGGTTTTCTTGATAAAGATAAATAAGATTCATTCCTAATTCTTTAAATTTTGCAACATATGAAAAAACAACATCTTTAGTATTATCTGTTGAACCATCATCAATTAATAACAATTCAATATTATTGTATGTCTGACTTATAACCGATTCTAATAAACGATTGACAAACCTACCACCATTATAACACGGTGTTATTATACTGACTAATGGCTGATTTTTATCCACAGTTAACCTCCTCTGATTTAAATATTGTAATGCAACTTATTATCTTAAATACTGTAACTATATCTTAATTTTGAGATATTTTTTTATTTTTCGTATTCCTCTATAAATCAAATCATCACGTTCTCCATATCGAATATTCTTAATTTCTGGACAACATATACTGATGATATCTTTTTGAGCTGTTTTATCATGGGGAGCTACATCTAAACTTAACAATAATTCAAGAATATCTTGACAATTCACTGGAGCCAATCTAATACTGTCAAATAAATCTATGGCTTGAGCTGCTCCACCTACCCAAGCGGCAATCCTTTGCTCAATATAAAATCGTTCACGCCAATCTAATTCACTATTTGGGTTATTTTCTATATAATCAAGCCATTGTTTTATAGATGAAGCATGCACATTAGATTTGCTCAATATGCCTTCACATTTAGCATTTATTTCATCAAAACGACTATTGCTATCCCTCATATCATTAAAACAGCACACATACGACTTAAAATATGCATCCCAAACTGTTCCCCATAATACTATTGCTTTATTTTGAATTTTAACATCAGAATTAGCGATATATTGTTGCCTTTCTGTCCCTACCGCACACGAACTGCAATGTTTATCAAACAATTCAGCACGCTCATTATCATCACCAAATCTATCGTCAATATATATATGATCTATTTGTGCTCGTTTACATATTTGCACAGGCAAATCTTGATCCCAACTTTTTATATTATTTCTTAATGCAGTATACACATGAAATTTTATATTACTATGTTTCGCCAAAGCTAAAATAGTACGCGAATCAACTCCACCTGTTAACGTTATCCAAATTTCATTACCATATTCATCAGCTATATTAGAAAATTCATTAGCAAACTTTTCTATTACCTGATTAATGATCCATTCTCTACTCTTATTACTATATTTTCTAGAAAGCCAATCTTGCTGAGGACAAATATGGTTGTCTTCTAATGATAAATCAATATACTGAGATGGCAATAGTTTATATATTCCATCAATAGGCGTACACGGAATAGGGTAATAATCCAGTCTTCCATTCCCATCAGCATATTTGATATTATAATTATTTATCCTATCATGCTTTAAAATATTATTCAATAAATGCAAACTGCTTGAAATACATATATTCTTCTTTTTATCATATCCATAGCAAAGCGACATTGTTGCACATACATCTGGATATATCTTATCTTTACAAATCAATATCCATCTTCCTGCCCAATTTCGCCTATTACTTATCGACTTCTCATCCAGTTTTATCAATTTAGAATCCACTGAATATGCATGCCCTAGCAAAAAAATCTCACCATTTTTTATAACTTTTAAATCTTTGTGATATGATAAAATCCAATCATCATATAAATTTACAGAGAGAAATTCATCTGCACAATATGACTCTTTCGCAATTATAAATTGTCGTCTATCCAATTTCATTTACATCTCCTAATTCATTTTAACTTTTTTATACACTTATACGCGTACTCTCTTATTACTTTATGATATTTTTTTAATTTAATTATTCTTATGACATTTTTTCTATTTTGACACAAATACATTTTCCTTGCGAATTTTAGATTTTTAATGCATTGTTTGCTTTTTCTTTTGTCTAGACACGATTGCAAAGACACGGGCTGATATGGATTTTTCCAACCTGCTTTCAATAATATTTTACTATATATGTATAATTCCTCAAATTTTTCAGGCATTATTTTTTGGCCTGCCAATATATCTGCAATTTTAAGATCTTCCAAGAATATGCATTCATTATTTGCCGCATCTTTCAATAATTCATCGCCTTTTACAGTCCTAGATAAAATCACTGAAAATCCTAACTTAGACTTTAAATTAATTCCCCACGGATCTCCAACAACTATATCCGCGCACTGGTTCATTTTTTCAGCACACAACATACATCGATAACTCCGATAATACTGCTTGACCTCCATTCGATATTCTTTTGGAATACAAATAGTATCATCAGTTTTAATAACTATATCCCCAGGCCATCCAGTATTTTTCTTATCTCGGTAACGAAAAAAATTAACTTTACTAGAGTCTACCTTTGCATAAGATATAATATCATCAACCATTAACCCACTTAAATTTCCACCACAAATAAGTCCTAATGTTATTATATTTAATTTAAGATTTTTTTTAATTGTTAATATCTGCTCCAATGCTGCTGTTTGGCAACCTAGAAGAACCGCAGCCATTCTCTTTTCTTTATTATTTAAAATTAATTCTATAGGAGATGTCTGCGTATAATGTGAGCCACAAGATTCAAGTATTCTACTTGGGTCATCTGTTATAAAGCTTTCAGCCCTTAATTCATTAACATTGAATTTTGTTACCACTACTGCATCTATCAATTCTTTTGATAATAAATATTGCAATAATGCAGTAACAATACCACCACTCTGTCCACTTTGCCTTATGTTTTCGTCACTAGCATAACCAACATAACCTTTATGTATTGTTCCTATTAAATCTTCGCACTTATTTCCCCCATTACTAGGGCATACTTTTAAACATACTGTACAGTCACTGCATTTTGAAACGTCTATTTCAGCACAAACAAATCCAGCGCTATTCTCAATCATCTTGATTGCCCTATTCGGACAAATTCCTGCACATGCACCACATGCAGTACACAAAGCATTATCAACTACAGTGCCTATATTACTACCATTCATTATTATCTTATTCATTAACTATACTATCAAAAATATTTGATTCTTGCATCTCTCCAATATACATCTTTAACATTGATGCTTTCTTCTTATAATTGTCATCCATATTAATTAAAATATCAACTATTCTTCCATTATCAATTCCTTCTCTAACATCAATCACGCTATCTTCTTGATGGAATAACTTATGCAAAGCACTATATTTTGAAGCCCACCCCAACGCAATACATGGAGTACCCGATTTAAATGAATGTATTATTGCATGATATCGAGATGCAACTAAATAATCAAATTTTTCAACAAATGTTTCAAACTCTATACTTGAAAAACTTTCATTTATTACTTTAACCCTTTGATCATCAAGAAATAATATCTTAATTTCATTGCAAATATCTGAATCCTCATTCGAATGATGCATCACAAAAACATTTTTACCTAATGATAACAATGTTTTTATTATAATTTTATAAGTATTGAATAAACAGTCTTTATCTATATACTCAAAATTTCTAACATTAGGAATAATCGCCACCCTATCACCTGGTATTTCAGGCAAAATTCGCTCAACATATTTACGATATATGTTATTTACATCTATTTTTTTACTTTGTAACACTAAATCGCATGACTTTTTTACATTATTTAACTTAAAATCATTAATCAATAAATTATACCCTTCATCCTCTCTCGAATAAACTATCTTTGGATATTGCATTACTTTTCCGATTCTATCATATATCACGCTTTTTTTATCATAATAAAACGGTCCAAATGATTGCGGTAAAATATATGTGGGTATAGAAAATCTTTTGGCACACTCAATATAACTTAGGTAGTAATCAACAGTTGGCATTGGCCAAAAGCTACTCAATGCATATCCACTAATGTCTACTAACAATCTTGCATCTTTCAATAAATCCATAACGAATCTTATATCACGCAATCGAACACCCTTTATTAAAGCCCTCAATATACCTATATTTCCCGCTATGTATCGCACTAAATTATATGATACTTTTTTGGCTTCGAAATTATAATCATCATCATGTATATCTACTAAAGATAGCATAATTATACGATCGTCTGGAAATCGTTCTTTCAATTGATCTACACACACAAACGTCATTGATTGTGCACCTTTATTTTTCATTCCTCCGCCAACTATAATAATATTTTTCATCAACTTCTCCCTTGTAAATATGAAATAATAGGTTTTATCGTTTCATGGAAATCACAATTCTGAACAGCAAATTTATAAATACTATCATGAATCCCATTAGCTAATTCATCTTTAAATATGGTATCATAGAATTCTATAATTTGTTCAATGTCTATTGGTTCATCATCATATGAGCACACCAACTGATATTTATAATCTAATGGCAGATAATCTATTGGTGATGATGTGATTATCGGCATACCTTTATCAGCGTATTCTCTTGATTTTAATGAACTACTGATAGGATAATTTTTTCTGTGTCCACCTAATACATCAACACCAATCGAACACTTACTATATATTTTATCCAACTCATCGCCAGACTTTTTCCCATGCAGTATCACAAGTTTTTCTAGACTATAACTACTCACCATTTTTCTATGCTCATCCATGATTGGTCCGACCATATGAAAGTTTACATTCCTACTTCCGCCATTCTTATAATATAAATGTAGTCCTTCCAGCATTCTATCATATCCGTGCCAAAAAGCAGTAGTAGATACTTCGATTAAATTAATGTCATTATCATAGCCA
Organism: Eubacteriales bacterium; assembly: GCA_044425555.1. Classification (GTDB taxonomy): domain Bacteria; phylum Bacillota; class Clostridia; order Lachnospirales; family Lachnospiraceae; genus JAWXVE01. Next base: position 6,825 of record JAWXVF010000064.1, on the reverse strand, counting down.
TACGTCATAATGCTACATTTAGCGTTATTAAAGCTGTATCCATTTATAACCGATATTGTTTTAATATCAAATATTTTTTTTTGATCATAAAACGTTACAATTCTATCAACGTATTTCTTAAGCATTCTTCTAAATACTCTATCTTTTGCATATATAGGAAAATTTTTAACACTTACTTTTTTCTCACCCTCATATGGATATGTAGGCAATTCGTATAAAATTTTTATTTTAGGATTATTCTTCTTTATTTCTTTAAGAAATTTAATAAAAGAATAATCGTGCTCTGCTTTTCTGATATACAAAAAATCAGCATCTTCATAATTATTACACATTTTTTGCCAATTGTGTCCAACTGCAGTCCAAGGCATCCAACGTATAAGAATCCGCATAATTCTTGACTTATTTATTTGATGTCGCTGCACTATGTGCAATTCAGTATCAATAGTTTCATTCAATACTTTGCAAAAATTTCTTATCTTTTTTTCAACGCCTGAATATTCTCCAACGACGCCATCATCTACTGGTACAAAAATATAATATCCTTTCATAATTCCTCTATAATAATTAAATAATAGCTATTTTTATTAAATAAAACTTAACGCATATGGCAAGATACCATATGTTGAGTTTAACGTAATATAAAAATATATTGTAGCAAATATCAGTATGCCAAAACTAACCGTCGCAGGAGCTAATCCCACTAGTTTTATCATTTGATCATCCTGCACATCGCGAACATTTACATTCTCAAAAATCATAGGGATAAACAAAATTGCAAATACATAATAGTAATCCGCCAATCTTTCGAAGACATTACCATACGAAGCTAAAGTTTGAAGCATCATTGCTACAATCATACAATTAAATAAAACTGTATATGCTATATCTTCATTTTTAGGATTTCTAAATATCATTCCAATAACAATGATTATAAACATCATGACCGCTTTGCCGCCTACATTCGATAAGCTAGCATCCGACACATCTGAAGCGTAAATATACGCCATAAGGTTCACTATATTCCCTTTTAAAAAATACAATACACAGCCTCCTACAATATATATCATCACTGTATTAAATGTTACTTTCTTTCGTGCAAAAAAATATGCTGGTAAAAATATTAATGCTGGAACGTGTATACACGCCGCAATAAAACTCAAAAATATAAATTTTACAGCTTTTTTTTCTATAATTTTATCAAATGCTATCATGATAAACGCCATTGCAAGTGCTTGCTTCAGCCCACTATAAATAAAAATGTAATACCCCAACGACATATACATAACAAACGACATAAATGGGTTTACAGAATATTTTGCGATTAATTTACATAAAACTATACCTTCAAATATTGCTAGTAATGCTAAATAGATACTATAACTATACCCAAATACTAGACTCTGTGCCTTCATAATAAAATAGAACAATACATTATTGGTTCCATAATAATTTAGTATATTTGCCCAACTATTGTTATAACAAAATAAATAATGCTTTTCGTATGTTCCTAAATCTGAACCTACACGTACTCCCCGGAATGCACAAACTGAAAATAGTATGATGCCAACAATTATGATATACGTATAATTATATTTTTTATAACCACCAAATATAACCCCAAAAATAATTACAATGCTGTACATTATCAAGTATATATTCATACTAATTTTACTCCAAGATACTATAAAATTTATCTAAATTATTTTTCGTTATATCATTTTCTACTTTACAATTATAAATTAATTGATCTCTCAGAACATCATTATTAATGATTTTTAATATTCCTAGTGCCAATTCCTCAGAACTCATACCAACTATAATCCCTGTATATTCATTTTTTATTTGATCTACTACCGATGGATAATTTGTTACGACTATAGGTCTCGCCAATAATTTTGCTTCATCTAAAACTATAGATTTACCTTCATATCGTGATGATTGGACAACAACATCTGCATGTTTCATATAAACATATGGATTTTGTGTAATACCATTTAAATAAACAAACTCTCTAAGATTTAATTTATCAATGATAGATTGTAAATTATTTCGCATATGACCTTCCCCATATATATGCCATTCAAATGCAATATTATTTTCTTTTAAAATTTGTGCCGCATATATAGCTATATCAATACCTTTTTGGTGTTCCAATCTTCCAACTGTGACAATTTGGAATTTACTAATATCACGCTTATCATATTTATTAGATACTGACATTTTGATAATTTCTTGTTTATTTATACCATTAGGTACAATTTCTACCTTTGTATCTAAATGTGGATATTTTATCAGAAATTGATCTCTGCATTCTTGTGAAATTATAGCAATACAATCGAATTTATCATAATACTTCTCTTCTGCAATAAAGTTCCTTCCCATTTTGCTAAAATCATTATGAATCCACCCAATTTTTCTATCAGCATTTACTTTATCTATTACGAAAGCATCTGTTACCCCCTCCAAATAACCTATAGCAACATCATACTTTTTATCTATAGATTCAATAACATGTTTTGAAATATTCCAATTGTACACTAATTTTCTGTTAAGCATTTGCTCAATTTTACTATTTATCATCATAATAACTCTCAATATTAATGCGAAAAATTTTCCTTTACGCAATAATATCTTATAATATTTCTTAAACTCTAACAGCATTGATTTCGTAATTTCATTTTCATTTAACAGCGTTACTCCTTGCGGTATCTTACTAAATAATTCACCGTTTTGTTCGAATAAAAACAAATCCACATTATATTTCTCGTAATCAATATAACTTAATAACGATATTAAACTTTGCTCAGCTCCCCCCATACGCAATGTCGGCATAACAAATAGTATTTTCTTCATATTAAAATTCCCTACCTTTGTTTTATAATAACTGCAGGATTACCAGCAACTACTGAATACGATTCTACATCTTTTGTAACAACTGAACCAGCTCCAATAATACATCCATCACCTACTTTCACACCTGGCAAAATAATTACTCGTGCTCCAATCCATACATCATTACCAATAACAACATCTTTTGTTTTGGAAAATCCTTGTTTGCACATTGTAATATCTTTATTTTCAAAATTATGATTACGTGTGAAAATCATACAATCTGGTCCCATCATTACATTCTTACCTATCGTTATATTATCGCTTAAAGATGCACGAATGCCAATACCTGAATTATCACCCAACGCGACGTTGGCACCAAATTTTGCACCTTTTTCAATGTTTACATTTTTTCCGCAACTTTGAAGCAATAATTTTCCACATAAACCCCGCAAATATTTGCTACCTAAACTAAATTTAGAATAAGAAGTTGGCATATTTATTGCTACTGTATTATATAACAGTTTTCCAAAAAAAACTTTAATTTTCATAAACGTCACCTGATGAATATATTCTACACAAATTTAAAGCGAAATCTTCAACTTTAAATCCCTTACTATCAATAGCCTCTTGCACTATATTTTTATCTACCATCGGTTGAGCAACAAGATGCTGCAATTTTTCGTGCCAAATCTTAGGCGATATCTTAATACTTTCCTTATGAAACAAACCTATCCCGTAATCCGCTTCACAAGTGATATGATCAGCCACTAAGCATTGGATACCCGCGGCTTGTGCTTCAATCAATGTTAAAGGCATTCCTTCATACAATGATGGTAAAATAAATGCATCTGAATTTTTTAATATATCTTCCACATCTGTTCTTAACCCTAAGCATATCACATAATCGCTAAGATTTTCCAACCTAATTCTTTCCTCTATACCATTTAATAAATCACCATTTCCAACAAGAATAAACATCATTTTATCATCAACTTTTTTTGCTTCTTTTGCAATATCTATTATAAAATCATGGTTTTTTTCATATGAAAATCTACCAATATGCGTCACATATATCCACCCATCCTTCTTTTTAAATGGTAAGCGATCATTATTAGGCAAGAAATATTTAATTGTTTCTACTGAATTAAATATTACTTTAAAATTCCTATTTTTAAGTATGCCTGTTCCGTACAAATATTTACCAGCTTCAGTTGAACATGCTATATAATCTGTTCCAAAACACAATATACTTCCTCTCATTATACAATGATAGATTGCTCTTATTACCTTATTATGCCTATGTCCGTCTCTTGTACTATGTGCGTGAGCAATTCTTTTTGGTACACCTGCAATACAAGCAATAAATAAATCAATACCGCTGTGAAATAATTTATGTGCATGAACTATATCATATTTTTCCTCTTTCATTAGATTCAACATATGCATGCAATATTTTAATGTTCCAGCTTCTCTAGGATCAGGCATTACTTTAATAATACAATTCGCCATTAAAAGTTCCGTTTTATAGTACGGATTAGGATTTGTACACGTAAAATGAACTAGATATTTTTTTTTATCTATAATTTTGGCTAAATGAACTAGTTGTTTTTCAACCCCTCCCATGTCCAAACTTCCAGCTACTATCAATATTTTTTTTAAATTCATTTTTTATCCTTTATTCTTTTATACCTTACACAATAAGCAAAAATTCCAATGGGATATACACAAAATACTAATGTTTTATTTTGTGAATTTTGTATGATTTTCTTATCTCCACATAATTTACATGCAGCAATATAGAGTATTGCGCCTTTAATCTTCCAAATTAGTCCTTTGGGAGTTACCATTACCTGTTCTTTCAAAATTTTATATCCTCTAGGATTATTAACATGTAATCTTAAACAATTAGCAGTTAATCCATCACTTCTATACTCTGCAAAATACAACCTATCTCTGATAATATAATACTTAGCATTAATTTTTTCATACAAATAACTTTCACCTATAAATTTCTCACCTTGAATAATTGGATATCTATACTTTTGAATGACAGACGTTTTAAATATTCTAAGCAAATCTACATTGATATTAAATTTATATCTAATATCACTATCATTTATAAAATCAGATTTCTTAGGCAATTCTTTATTTCCTAAAACATTACCGTTGAAACTATGTAAATTTGCAATTATTCCACCACATGAATTATCATTCTTTATAATATTGTATGCATTAATTATTAAATCAACTGCGTTATCAGCCAAATAATCATCAGAATCAACGCACATCCACAATTTAGATTCACATTTATCTAAAGATAAATTTGTTGCATGTGGTTTGCCATAGTTATCAGTCCTATAATACTCTATGTTTATAATATCATCGTGGATCCACGTATTTATCAATTCACTTGTATTATCAACTGATCCATCATCTACTATAATCCATGAAAAATATTTCCTTGTTTGCTTACATAAAGACTCATACAAATAAATCAACGTATTGCATCGATTATATGTAGGTGTAAATATAGTTAAAATTTTTGCCATATTAAGCTATCCTTTATTTTTTTATTACAAGTTCGCCTTATACCAAGCTATAGCTAGCTTGATGCCATCAGCAAAACTATACTCGGAATCATAGCCAAGCATTGTTTTTGCTTTAGTTATATCGGCATTGCTATGTTTAATATCACCAGCTCTATCTGGACCGAAGATTGGCTCTATTTCTATATTCAAAGCCTTAGTTAAGCCATAGTAAATATCAATCAAATATTCTCTGCCGCCATATGCGATGTTGAAAGCTTCGCCTGCGGCTTCATGTGAAGCTTGGCATGCTTTAAGATTAGCTTCTATGACGTTTTCAATATACGTGAAGTCGCGAGATTGTTTGCCATCACCATTTATCGTTGGACGCTCGCAGTTCATTAGTTGTTTTAAAAACTTTGGAATAACTGCTGCATACGCACCGTCTGGCGTTTGTCTTCTGCCAAACACATTGAAATATCTCATTCCGTATGTGTCTAACCCATAATTTCTCGTATACTGTTTTGCCCACTCTTCATCTGCCATTTTTGTGAGTGCATATGGCGAAAGTAAGTTTCCTTCTACTCCTTCACGTTTTGGCAAGTTTGGTTCGTCGCCGTAAACCGATGAACTGCTAGCATAAACAAATTTCTTAACTCCATTTTGTCTAGCAGCTTCAAGCATATTCAATGTGCCAGTAATATTGTTTGCACAATAAAATAGTGGCATTTCTATACTTCTTGGAACACTGCCCCATGCTGCTTGATTCAAGACATAATCAACACCATCGCATGCTTTCATGCACACTTCAAGGTCTTTTATATCCCCTTTAATAAATTCATAATTTGAATTATCTACGAACATATCTACATTTTCTTGCTTACCTGTTGACAAGTCATCAAGACACCTAACTTTATAACCCATCCCCAAAATTGCTTCACACAAATTTGAACCAATAAAGCCAGCACCACCTGTGACTAAAAATATTGAATTGTCAGGATAAACTAAATTTTTATATCCCATTTTACAATCTCCAATAAATATATCCTGCGTTTTCGTATTCTTTTCTGTTTAGCAAGCCTTTAATATCAAGCAATACTTTCTCACCTGATGAATAGAAGTTGCCGACATCATCCATTGAAAGTTGCAAGAATTCATCATGTGCAACTGCCAAAATAACAGCGTCCATGTCTTTAACGTCAGACATATCATTGAAAGTCAATCCATATTCATGAAGTGCTTCATCTTTATCTGCTGCTGGATCTGCAATCAACGGAGTGATCCCATATTCTGCAAGTTCATTAACTATATCAATGATTCTAGTATTTCTTGTATCAGGACAATTTTCCTTGAATGTAAAGCCAAGGATTGCCACTTTTGCATTTTTAACTGGTTTGTTTGCTTGGATAAGTTTTTTAACTAAACTTTCCACTACATATTTGCCCATATCATCATTGATTCTTCTACC
>JAWXVF010000063.1:0-13802 GCA_044425555.1 Eubacteriales bacterium | reverse complement strand
TTGATTTTGTTAATGCGTGGTCCGTAGTCAATGCTGAAACGGCATTAGGTAGATTTGTGTTTGGTTTCAAGCTTGGAGCGAGAATTACAAACGAAGCATTAGCCAGTGAATTATAGGAGGGAAATATGCACTTAGTCGAATTAGATTATGAGTGGATTGATGGACTGTTATACCCAAAACTTGAGGTCAAAGATAGTCAGCGAATTAGGGATTTAGATAAGTTTGGAAAAGCGAGATTAAAGTATCTGCACAAAACGAATTTTGAGTATTACAAAGAATTGTTTTACAGCGATAAATTAGCAGAACACTGTGAAGAAATATCAGAAATAGCATTCAATCGATCAGAAGAAGTTCAAGAGAACTACATAGAACGTCACCCGCTACCAGACGATGACTTCTTTGAGAGATTAGCAATCCGAACTATGGCACAAATGATTGGCGACGAGATTGCTATGGAGGAAGTTGTATTAGCAAAGTGATAGCAAGAAAAAAGATCCATAATTGCTGTTTTGAAATATGAAAAGAACCTGAACAGATTTTATTCTGCTCAGGTTCTTTTGATTATTGTCTTTATGTTCTTAGTGTCAACCCGAAGATACTCGCACAAGGACGTTTTTTGCAAAATTAAGCCTACGCAAAATTTAACTCTGCGTAGGCTTTATATTATATTGTATATCTAAAATCTTCTGTGACAGTTATAACCACACCATTTTGTATTTCGATAAAATACGGAATATAGTGTCTATCTTCCAAGTTTTCTAAATCTAACTCTTGATATGACGAACCATTTATAAATTCCTCGATAGATGTTGTTTCATTTAACTTCGCACTGCCATCTTCATTAATCTGTCTAAAATCCATAAAAATAAATTTAGTTTCATCAGTTAATTTTAAAACTTCAACTTTCTTTTCTTCGTTTAAAATCAAGTAACCTGATGGCAGATCCTGTTCTATATCAAGTCCAAGTTCTTCTATTCTTTCCACGCTACCCGATGTTAAAATTTCTACTTGGTCAACTAGAAGTTGACTCTCATTTATATTTATATAACCAGTTATTAGTGATACATCTTGCTCATCTTCTTTAGCATTAGTCAAAAGTGTAAACGCTGTCACACAAACTGCAACTACACATATAGCACTTACCCAAACTTTAGTTTTTTTATGTTTCATAATATTTTTAACTCTTCCTTTCGTATCACCCTCGCTAAATGCAAGTGGTGAAATTAAATGTTTTTGTGCTTCGAAACGCAAAAGCGATGAAGCGTACTCTTTTTTAATACTTACACCCAGCTTATTCATCACAGCTTCATCGCAAGACATCTCCATGTCTTTTGCTGAAATCGTGTAAGCAAACCAGACAAATGGATTAAACCAATGTACACAAAGTGCGACAAATGCAAGTATTCTCGTTATATGGTCAAACCTTTTTATATGCGTTTTTTCGTGCATTATTATAAAATCAATCTCACTATCATTTATATTTGACGGAAGATATATTTTCGGTTTTAAAACACCCATAACAAATGGTGTTTTGATATTATCAGCTAAATAAATATTATCTTTCAGTGGTGTATAACCAAGTAGATTTTTCTTAGTTTTTACCAACGCATAAGCACTATAACCAAGCATAATCAAAACACCTAAAGCCCATATACACGTCATTATAAATGGTAGTGAAAGACTTGTATTCGGTAATTGTTGTGTTTGTAATCCAAAATTTGTTTGCGTTTGAAACACTATGCTTTCGGAAATTAAGTCACTGACAAAAGTTTCTTGTGTTTTGGTTGGTACTATTGAAACTTGGCTCTCAAAAGAAAACGGACAAAGCAGTCGGAACAATACCACAGACCACAATGCATACGAATAGATTTTGGGTGCTTTTTTAAGCAAAAACCTAAAGATTAACACGAAAACTATTACACTACTTGCTGTTGTAGTTAAATATATGAGCGTAGTTATAAGATTGTTCATATTATTCCTCCATGCTTTCGATTAACGCTTTTATTTCTTCGATGTCCTTGCTTGATAGCTTTTTACTTTTGATAAACGATGCTAAAAAACTTGGCACAGACCCCTCGAAAGTTTCGACTACAAATTGTTCGCTCTGAATTGATTTGTATTGCACTTTTGATATTTTAGATGTGACAACTGCATTTTCGTTTTGTAAAATACCCTTTTGACAAAGTTTTCGTAAAATTGTGTACGTCGTCGACCTGTTCCAAGTTAGTTTTTCTTCAGCTTTAACAGTAAGCTCTCTTGAAGATAATGGTTCGTTTTCCCACACTATTTCAGCAAATTTCATTTCTATTTCACCTAATTTATAAAATTCCATAATGACTCCTTCCTTGTTTATTCATAGTAAACTATGCTTTTAGTTTATCACGAATAAACTATTGTGTCAACACTAATTTTCAAGGATTTAAGCTAAGCCTATTACATCCCGGAAGATACTTACATAAGGACATTTTTTGCAAAAGAAAACCTACGCAAAATTTTTGCGTAGGTTGCTTGTGTTATGCTCATTTTATTCAAATGATATTAGTTTGTTATCGATAAAAAGTCTACAATCCATTGTGAGCATACCAGCACCTAGACTTAATCGTTCGAAAATAATTTTCGAACGATTTTTTGAACTTTATAGGTTGCCACCCCCTATGATTTTTGACATATAGTATAGGGACTTTTTGAAATTTCTTTTGGCAAATTCCAAAAATATTCAGCAATAGTAATATAGAGGGTATTTTAAATTTAAAAAAATTTTGCATTTTGACCCCCAACACCCCCCTAAATTTTTGACATATAGTAGGAGGTATTTTTTTAAACAACAAATTTCAACCACGAAAGGAAAAGAAAATGAAAGACTTAAACTTAATCAAAATGTCAGATGTGACAGCAACCGAGGTCAGTTGGCTTTGGTATCCGTACATACCGTTCGGCAAAATCACAATTATGCAAGGTGACCCCGGTGAGGGCAAGACACATTTAATTCTCGCTATTGCTTCTATGCTTACAAAGGGCGAAAACTTGCCAAATTCAAGCGTACACCCACCGATGAGTGTAATTTACCAAACAGCAGAAGATGGACTAGCTGATACGATAAAACCACGCTTAGAGATGATTGGTGCTGACTGCTCGAAAGTCCTCGTCATTGACGAAACTAACGATGTGCTATCCCTTAGTGACGAGAGAATACACCAAGCTATCATCGAAACTAACGCAAAGTTACTGATTTTAGACCCACTCCAAGCATATTTAGGTGCAAATGTGGACATGCACCGAGCAAACGAGATTAGACCTGTGTTCCAAAAGCTTGCGATGGTTGCCGAAGAAACTGGCTGTGCTGTGGTTATCATTGGACACATGAACAAAGGTGGCTCAAAAAGTAGCTATCGTGGTCTTGGTTCAATCGACATCACAGCAGCAGCTCGCAGTGTTTTGGTAGTTGGTAAGTCACCACAAGACCCAAACATTCGAGTTATGGCACACAGCAAAAGTAATCTCGCACCATCTGGCAAGTCAATCACATTTGAACTTGGCAACGGATTTAACTTCATTGGAACTACTGATATGACTGTTGACCAACTGCTTGGTTTTGGTGATGTGAAACGAGATGTGTTAGAAGAAGCAAAGCAATTACTTAAAGATAATTTAGCTGATGGCAAAGTTGAAAGTGCAATACTTTTTGAACTTGCTAAAGAAAAACGCATATCTGAACGCACCTTAAAAACTGCTAAAAAACAGCTAGAAATTAAGTCAATCAAAGAAGATGGAAAGTGGTATTTTGAATGCCCATAAAGTGAAAGAGTGCAAAAATGTATATACACACCCTTGCACCCTTGACCGACTTCTTCGCTGTTAAATTGGTTTGCAATGCCACAGAAAATTTAATTTAAAGAAGTAAGACAAAAAATACGATTACACACTTTGGAGAGTGTGGCAAGCTTCCTATTTGTAAGACGCTGACGCATCTTTTTCAAATAGTTTCCTGCTACGCAGTAAGGCTGAGCCTTAACCCATTAGCAAGCAAGCTTGCAAGAACTAATAAAGGAGAAATTATGAATAAAACTACAAGTATCAGCTTTCGAGTGACAGAAACTGAAAAGCGAAAAATTAAATCAAGAGCGAAAAAACTACACATGAAAACTTCGGATTTTTGCCGAATGACAGCTTTGAGAAAAGAGATAAATATTATCGAGGGACTTCGAGAATTTATCCCACACATAAACAAGGTTGGCAATAACTTAAATCAAATTGCAATACTTATGCACCAAAATAGAATTAACAATCCACTGCTTGACGATATAAAAAATGACTTGTCAGCGTTGGTTGCTGACATCAGAAAAACGCTAGGAGGTGATGACAATCGCAATAGTTAAACCAATCAAAGTTCGAAGTGGTAATATGTCTGGTTTGAAAGGTATTATTAACTACATCAAAGACGCAAGCAATACTATGGATTTTGAACTTGTAGCAAATAAGGATTTGCTCAAAGGTGATGAATTTCAGCAAATGCTTTTGACAAAGGAAATGCACAATAAAACATCAGGCAGACAATACGCACACTTTGTGCAAAGCTTTCATCCAAACGATAACATTACTCCACAAATGGCACTGGAGATTAGCCAAGAATTTATTAAAAGAAATGATAAATTCAATGATTTTCAAGTGGTGTCAGCAGTCCATACCAACGAGAAACACATGCATATTCATTACGTTGTAAACTCTGTCAGCACGGAAAAAGGAACTAAGTGGCAATGCTCACCAAAAGACCTTCTGTAAAGAAGAAGGCTCGAAGTCAATCTACTCAACAACAGGTCCACTCATCGAAGCTATGGCACAGCTTGATATTTTTGACGGAATGTCGAATAGTCAAGTGATGGATACTGTAATTGGAGTGTCTGACCTTGAGGGGAAAACTTGGATAGAAATCCAAGCAATTATGGCGAAAGTGCAAGAATTCATACGAAATCAAAAGTTTACTCAAGATATGATTGATCGAGTGCAGAAAAATCAGCAAAACACAAAACTTCTGCTCACATCACTTTGTGGACTTTGCGAAGAATTTCAAAAATGGTTAGAACTAAAATGTGAAAATGATAGCTGTTATAGGCACTATCATGAAGAAGAAATGGAATGGGAGAGGTAGAATTATGATTAATAAATTTAAAATAGGTTTTAAGAAACTAATAAACAGAACAATTGAAATAATGAAAGATAATCGTGGTGACGCCACACGAGAAGATATCGAATGGATACTTTTGGGAGGCGTTAAGTTTATAGTAAATACGTTTTTTAAAAACGATACAAATACTACTATTGAAGATAAAATTCAAAGGTTGGTAGATAAAGAATCAAGTAATTTGTAAAAATATCTGGACGCTAAGAGAGATTCACTGTAAAATATAGATATACAATGAAATTTCTTAGCTGTACAGAAGAAAGGATGTATTATGGTACAGCAAGAACAAAAAATTACAGCTTTATATTGTAGATTAAGTCAAGAGGATATGCTTAAAGGTGATTCGCTAAGTATTGTAAATCAACGCCAAATATTAACCGACTACGCAAAGAATAATGGATTTACAAATATCAAGGTTTGGTGTGATGATGGTTATTCTGGTTCTAATTTCAATAGACCTGATTGGAAAAAACTCGAAGAAGAAATTGAGTTTGGAAATGTTGATACTTTGATTGTGAAAGACCATTCACGCTTAGGTCGAGATAGGCTTAGAGTTGGTTATCTTGTCGAGGAAAAGTTTGTTGATTGTGGTGTTAGATACATAGCTATCAATGATAATATTGATACAATAAATGGCACTGATGAAATGATGGCGTTTAAAGATGTATTCAATGAATATCACGCAAGAGATACTAGCAGAAAGATTAAAGCAGTTATTCATGCTGCAGCAAATCGTGGTGAACGTATTGGCACATCAGCTCCTTATGGTTATAAAAAAGATCCAAACAACAAGAAAAAGCTTATTCCAAATGAAGAAACAGCACCAATCGTGAAATATATATTCGAACTGTGCGCGAGTGGATTAGGTCCAAGTAAAATCGCAAGAATTCTTAAAGAAAAACAAATTTTAAGACCTGCGATTTATAACTTCCAAACCTATGGCAAATATCACCCACATCTACAAGAAGATAGATTATATGATTGGGAGCAAGCTACTGTTGTACATATTTTAGAGCTTGAAGAATATATCGGTAGAACGGTTAGTTGCAAAACTTATCGACCATCTTTTAAAAGCAAGAAATATAAAACTATACCTAAAGATAAATGGTTAAGATTTGAAAATACTCACGAAGCTATTATTGATAACGATACTTGGGATATCGTTCAAAATGTCAGAAGCACGAAGCGTAGACCTAATAAAATGGGAGAACAAGATATATTTTCTGGTTTAATAGAATGTGAAACTTGTGGTAAAAAGCATTATCTTTGTAGGGCTGGTAGTATGAAAACAGAACAACACACCTACACTTGCAGTACATATCGCAATAAAAGTAGTGTACAAGCTTGTACAGCACATACAGTTCGTGTCGAATTGCTACATCAGCTAGTTATTATCAAAATCAACTCTCTAATCAAAGAAATCAAGTCTGATAAGAGTAAGTTCTTAGACAAAACTATGCAAAATCAAGAAGCAAAAGTCAGACAACAGCTTTTATCACAAACTAGAGATATGGAAAAAAGTAAAAAGCGACTTGACGAAATTGACACAATATTTAAGAAAACATTTGAGCAGATGGCATTAGGTAATATATCTGATGAACAGTTTAAAATGCTTATTGATGGTTATGAAAAGGAAAAAGAAGAACTTGCAACAAAAGTTGAAGTTCTTCAAACAAGTATAGAAACTGAGCAAACAAAAATGTTAAACACAGATAGGTTCATAAAAATTATTGATAAATATACTGACATTAAAGAGTTGTCAGCAGAAATAGTTCGTGAACTTATTGAAAAGATCGTTGTTCACGAGAGAAGTGAACCACACAAGAAAAAAGATTATACCCAAGAAATAGATATATACTTCAACTTTCTTGGGAAGATATAAAAAATGCAGTAGGACAAAATCCTACTGCAAATTATAAAATTAGAAAACATCTTTATGGGTATGACCCAATCAGTAACCATTTTTACTTGTTACTTGATATGTCCTATGATATCTTACATTTTCACTACAATGTTTACTATTCTTCCTGGCACGTAGATTTCTTTTACAACGTTTCCAGTTAATTTATCACCTAAGGATTCTTTTCCTAAGGCAATGGCATCTTCTTTCGAAATGTCTACTGGCATTTTCACCACTACTTTCGTCTTACCATTGATTTGAACAGCTACTTCTTTTTCATCATCTACCATAGCAGCTTCATCATGTACTGGCCATTTTGCTGTAAAGACACTTTCGGCATGGCCAAGTTGTTCATAAAGTTCTTCACTCATATGTGGAATAAATGGAGATAATAAAATAATAGCTGTCTCTAAGGTTTCTTTGTCGATTCCACCATTTTTTGCCATATCAATTAACTTATTGTTGTATTCCATGAAACCTGATACAACGGTATTTAAACTGAAATTGGTCAAGCGATTCGTAATATCATAAATCATTTTGTTACGAACTTTTATCATTTCCTTAGTAGCTTCTACTCCACTGTCTTTATGGTCGTTGACTAGATTCCAGAAGCGATTTAAGAAACGGTAGACACCTTCAATTCCACGATCATCCCATTCAGAATCTAATTCTGGAGGTCCTACAAATAATTCATACAATCTAAGGGAATCGCATCCGTAATCCATTACAAGTTCATCTGGTGACACTACGTTTCCTTTTGACTTACTCATTTTAATTCCATTTTTCCCTGTAATCATTCCTTGATTGAATAATTTCGTAAATGGTTCTTCAAAGTCTACTACTCCAATATCAAACAAGAACTTGGTGTAGAATCTTGAATATAATAGATGCAAAACGGCATGTTCTACTCCACCAATATACATATCCACGGGTAGTAATTCTTTTGCTTTTTCTTTATTCACTAGTTCCTTCGTGTTATGACTATCTACATAACGTAAGAAGTACCATGATGAACCTGCCCATTGTGGCATGGTGTTAGTTTCTCTTTTCGCCGACTCTCCACACGTAGGACAAGTAGTATTTACCCACTCTGTAATATCAGCAAGCGGAGATTCTCCTGTTCCTGTTGGTTGATAAGATTCTACTTCTGGTAATAATAAAGGAAGTTCTTCTTCTGGAACTGGTACGCACCCACACTTAGGGCAATGTATAATTGGAATTGGTTCTCCCCAGTAACGTTGTCTTGAGAATACCCAATCACGTAATTTGTAGTTAGTAGTTTTCTTACCAAATCCAGCCTTTTCAATCATAGCAGGACCTTCTTTTTTCAAAACAGAGGATTCCATTCCATTCCATTCACCAGAATTTACCATAATACCCACTGCTTCTCTATAGGCTTCTGTCATGTTTTCAATTACTACTCCATCTTTGGCGATAACTTGTATAATTGGAATGTTGAATTTCGTTGCAAATTCAAAGTCACGATCATCGTGAGCAGGAACACACATAATAGCACCTGTTCCATAATCTGCCAATACGTAATCGGATAACCAAATTGGTGTTTTCTCTCCATTTAAAGGATTGATTGCATAACTTCCTGTAAATACTCCTGTTTTTTCTTTATCTTGTAAGCGATCTACATTGGATTTCATGGACGCATCATAGATGTATTGTTCTACCGCTTTCTCTTGTTCTTTCGTTGCTAACTTAGTAGCTAATTCATGTTCAGGGGCTAACACCATAAAGGTTGCTCCATATAAAGTATCTGGACGTGTTGTATAGACAGTGATCTTCTCATTCATTCCATCAACTACAAAATCAACTTCTGCACCGTATGATTTTCCAATCCAGTCGGCTTGCATTTTCTTTACTTTATCTGGCCAATCTAGGGTGTCAAGGTCAGCTAATAAACGATCTGCGTATTCCGTAATCTTTAGCATCCATTGTTTTAGATTTTTCTTAGTTACTTCTTCAGAGCAACGTTCACATTTCCCATCTACCACTTCTTCATTGGCTAACCCTGTTTTACAAGAAGGACACCAGTTAATTGGCATTTCTTTTTCATAAGCTAGTCCTGCCTTAAACATTTTCACAAAAATCCATTGGGTCCATTTATAGAAATCAGGATCCGTGGTATTTACTTCCATATCCCAATCATATAACGCTGCAATTTCGTCAATTTGCTTCTTAATATTGGATACATTTTCTGCTGTAGATTTAGCTGGATGCACTCCCATTTTAATAGCATAGTTCTCAGCCGGAAGACCGAACGCATCCCATCCCATAGGATGAATGATATAGTGTCCATTTAATAATTTGTATCGACTCCAAACATCTGAGATTACGTAACCTCTCCAATGTCCTACATGTAGTCCATTTCCAGATGGATATGGAAACATATCTAAACAGTAATATTTCGGTTTCTTCCCATCATTAATATTCACTGGATGTTGTTGCCAGTGATCGTGCCATTTTCTCTCTATTTCTCTGTGGTTATACGGTGTTGCCATGTTATTATCCTCCGTTTATATAAACATATGTGAATTTTATTTTCACTCTATCACATTTAACTTACTATAGCGTAATACAATACCTACTTATTTGTCAATAGGCATCTAACACTTCCCTTGCAATTTCCACCGATTGTTTCGCATCTTTAGCATAGAAATCCGCCCCGATTTTCTTCGCATATTCAGGAGTTAAGACTGCACCACCTACCATGATTTTACAAGGATGTCCTGACTTTCGAAGTTCTTCTATGGTCAATTTCATACTTTCTACCGTAGTGGTCATTAATGCAGAAAGTCCAATTAAAGTAACGTTTTTCTCTATGGCTGTTTGTACCACTTTTTCAGGCTTCACATCTTTTCCTAGATCTATAATATCATATCCATAATTTTCTAATACCACTTTTACAATATTTTTACCAATATCATGAATATCTCCCTGTACAGTGGCAAGGATAATCCGCCCTTTTAAAATGGATTCTTCATTGGTTTTAGCAATTTCTTCTTTGATTAAGTCAAAAGCTTTACAAGAAGATTTGGCACTTCGAATTAATTGTGGTAAGAAAATCTCTCCTACTTCGTATTTTTTACCAATTATATCTAAAGTTGGAATTAAGGTTTCATTTACAATTTCTAGAGGTGTTTTTTTACCAAGTAAATCTTTAGCTAGTAACACAACTTGTTCGTCTAATCCACGTAAAATAGCTTCTTGTATGGTTGTAGAGTTCGATACATTAGAAGCAATCTTATGTCTGTTATGATTACCATTAGGCACCGTAATACCGTCATTCAAATCCTTGGTTATAGTTCCACTAGTATTAGGTAAGTCTCCATAGCGTTCCACATACTCTTCACAATCTACATCATACCCTGACAATACACGATAAGCATAAATGGCATCCATCATACTAGCTGTATTAGGATTTAGAATAGGCAAAGTAAGTCCATGTGCCATAGCTAATGTTAAAAAGCTATGATTCATCAACATTCTGTTTGGAATCCCAAAGGAAATATTAGATACTCCTAAGACTAGTTCTAATCCTAATTCCGCCTTAATACGACTCATGGCTTGCAAAGTTTCCATACAATCTTTTTGCTGTGCCGATACGGTTAAGGTAAGGCAATCAACTAACACATCTTCTTTTGGAATTCCATAAGACAATGCTTTATGTAGTATTTTATTTGCAATGTCAAATCGTTTCTGTGCCGTTTTAGGAATGCCTTCTTCGTCTATGGTGAGACACACAATCGCTGCTCCATACTTTTTGGCAAGGGGTAGAATCTGTTCTAATTTCTCCTCTTCTCCATTAACAGAATTAAGAATTGGTTTTCCATTATAAACACGAAGTCCTGATTCTAATCCTTCGTATTTCGAAGAATCAATTTGTAATGGCGTAGATACCACACTTTGTATCGCTTTTACTACTGTTTCCATTAACTCAGCTTCGTTTAATCCTGGTGCACCTACATTCACATCTAATAGATCCGCCCCTGCTTCCACTTGCTCAATAGCTTGGGTTAGAATATAGGTCATATCTTGTTCTTGTAACGCTTTTACAAAACGCTTCTTACCAGTTGGATTAATTCTCTCTCCAATCACACGTACTGTATCACATACTACTACTTCTGTAGCAGAACAAAACTTTGTTTTAGGTTCATAAGTTCTCTCAAGACATTTAACACCTTCTAATTCGTTCTTAAGATTGGCGATATATTGTTCATCTGTACCACAACAACCGCCTAGAATTTTCACACCTACTGCAGCATACTCTTTCATTACCCTAGCAAATTCCTCTGCTCCCATATTATAAAGTCCTGTTTCTGGGTCTGGTAATCCGGCATTAGGTTTTGCAATAAGAGGAAGATTCGTATAAGTAGCTAATTCTTTTATTAATGGCAGAATTTCCACAGGTCCTAGAGAACAATTTAACCCTAATGCATCTACCCCTAATCCCGTTAAGGTAATTGCTATATTTTCTAGTCCACACCCTGTAAACGTTCTCCCGTTTTCCTCAAAAGTCATAGTCACAAATACTGGTAATTCAGAATTTTCTTTTACCGCCAATACAGCCGCTTTTACTTCATATAAGTCTGTCATAGTTTCAATAACTACTAAATCCACTCCGGCTAGAACACCAATAAGAACCACTTCTTTGAAGATTTCATAAGCTTCTTCAAAAGTAAGGGTTCCTGATGGCTCTAGTAATTCTCCTATTGGACCTAGATCAAGTGCAACGTATGCATGAAACTGTTTTGCCTCTTCCTTAGCGATAGTAACGGCATTTGTTATAATCTCTCTTAAATCTAAGTTAGTACCTTCTAATTTGTGGCGATTAGCACCAAAAGTATTTGCATATACAATTTGACTGCCTGCTGTTAAATATGCCCTATGAATACTTTTAATCAATTCAGGATTCGTAAGGTTTAATTCTTCTGGTCGTTCTCCTAATTGTAATCCACTTTTTTGAAGCATGGTTCCCATTGCACCATCTAATATAATAAATTCATTCTGAAATAATTGTTCCATTACAAGTTTTTCCTCCTTTTCGATAATTACAATTGGCTAAAAGGTTGCAGTAGGCACAACCTTTTATTTTCATCTTCTGTGGCTCTTTTGCAATTCCAATGACTGCAGTAATTGATTTAGACGGATTCATAATTCCAGAACTAGACACATGAATTCCCACTTTTTTGGTAGTGTGGAGTACGGCACAAAAATTTTTTTGAGTATCTAGTGGAAAATCCCCATATCCTGGTGAGAAACGATCTGTAAAATACAATCCTTTTTCTAGGTAATCCTTCTTAAGTATTTCTTCTAATTGGTCACAGATACATTCCACCATGGAGCTTGCACACGCATCTGCTATCAGAGCTTTGCTCATATCAATAATTTGCAATTTACGAAGTTGCATATCTATACTAGAACCTAATGTAACTGCCATTAGAATACACTCTTCACAATCTGTAAGCATTTCTTTGATCTGCTTTCCTTGGAAGAAAAATGGTGTATTCAATAGTCCTACTTCCTCACCAGTTCGTTTAACAAGAAACACTTGATAGTCTACTTTCCAACTATTCAAGTTCCAAAAGAGTTCTCTTATTTCTTCTATTACTTCTAAGGTTTCTGACTCCATTTTGGCAGATTTATATCCTAAATATCTAGCAATATCTTCTATTTTAAATAACTGCTCTTTTTCCATTATTACATTCATAAGGTTTTACTCCTACTATATTTTATGAAACGCCTGTCCTAAATCATTTAAAATATCTTCTATATGCTCTGTACCAATAGATAAACGTATGGTGTTTCCATAAATACCATGTTGATGCAATTGTGTTTCTTCTAATTGTGAATGGGTTGTTGTTTTAGGATGTATCACCAAGCTTTTTAAATCGGCTACATTTGCTACAAGAGAAAATAATTGCAACTTATCAATAAACTGTTTTGCCACTTCTTCATTCCCATCAATTTCAAAGGTAAAAATTGCTCCTGCACCTCTTTTATAATATTTGTGATACAATGCATATTGTTTCTCATCTAATGTAACCACTGGATGGTTTACTTTTACTACTTTCTCATGGTTGTTTAAATACTCTACCACTTGTAAACTATTCTCAATATGTCTTTCAATTCTTAAGGATAGCGTTTCGATTCCCTGCAATAATAAAAAAGCATTAAAAGGAGAAATACACGCACCTAAATCCCTTAATAAAATAGCTCGAATCTTTGTAATATAGGCAACAGATCCGCAAGCTTTCGTAAAACTAAGCCCATGATAACTTGGATTTGGTTCTACTAGAGAAGGAAATTTATTCGAAGCTTCCCAATTAAAGTTTCCCCCATCAATAATCAATCCACCTAAAGAAGTTCCATGTCCACCAATATACTTAGTTGCAGAATGAACTACTACATCTGCACCGTATTCAATTGGTCTTAATAAATAGGGAGTTGCAAAGGTATTATCTACGATTAGTGGAATCTGATTCCTATGTGCTAATTGTGCTATGGACTCAATATCTACTACTAACGAATTAGGATTACTTAAACTTTCTACAAAGATTGCTTTTGTATTTGGTTGAATGGCACTTTCTATTTCTACTAAATTACAAACATCCACAAAAGAAGTTGTAATCCCATAGTTTGACAGCGTATTGTCAAATAAATTGTAAGTACCTCCATATAGTTGCTTAGCAGCTACAATATGATCCCCTGCAA
>JAWXVF010000062.1:0-13914 GCA_044425555.1 Eubacteriales bacterium | reverse complement strand
ACAAGAAGCAGTTACTTATATAGAGAAGCCAAAGCGACTCTTCTTTCATGCTTCCACAACTCTACAAACTTCCTGTATTCTTTCTCTTACACTTCCCCCTATGTCCTTAACAGGAAAAGGAATTCTAATTGCCATTATTGATTCAGGCATACGTTATACACATGAAGACTTTCGCAACTTTGATGGAACAACTAGAATTCTTAGCATCTGGGACCAAAGTATTATTCCTACTCCTTTGAATGGATTCACCCCACCCTCTGGGTATACAACTGGTAGTGAATTCACACAAACCACCATTAACGATGCTCTCTCGGCTTCTACTACCCAAGAACAACTTAGACTCCTCCCCTCTAACGATAACACAGGACACGGGACTGCTGTAGCACTTATTGCCGCTGGCAACGGACGAACAAACCCTAACCTCATAGGTGTTGCCCCCGAAAGTGACCTTCTAGTTGTAAAATTAGGGAATCCTTCTAATAGTGATTTTCCATTGACTACACAACTCATGCGAGCCTTATCCTACGTAAGTACCTTCGCACTAGATCGCAATCAGCCTCTCGTCATCAATCTAAGTCTTGGCAATACCTATGGGGATCACCAAGGAACCTCCCTTTTAGAACGATACTTAGATACCATATCCGAAATTGGTAAGACTAGTATTTGCGTAGGAAGTGGTAACGAAGCTTCTAGTGGTGGTCATACCTCTGGCCAACTGCTTCCTGCTAAAACTACTACTAGCACACTAGCAATTTCGCCTTATACCACCTCTTTAAATGTACAACTTTGGAAACATTATATAGATACTTTCTCTCTACAGATTACAGCACCTAGTGGAGCCTATCATACATTTCCAATTTCTCAAATAGAAACTTTACGTATTGATTTAGATAATGTAGAGTTATTGATTTATATTGGTTTGCCGACTCCTTACTCCATTTCGCAAGAGATATTTATTGATTTTCTACCCACCAATGTGTACTTAGCACAAGGAATTTGGAGTTTTACTTTACTCCCCTCTAGAATCGTAAATGGTCGCTATGACTTTTACCTTCCTAGTAGTGGAGTTCGCAATACAGACACTCGTTTCTATTCTCCAGACCCCGTGAAAACCTTAACCATTCCCTCTACTGCTACCAAAGTGATTACAGTAGGTGCCTACGATCCTGTGTTAGATTCCTACGCTTTTTTCTCTGGTCGCGGTAACGACCAATCGCCACTCCTACCAAAACCAGACTTAGTGGCTCCTGGTGTTGCCATCGAAGTTCCCACATCTACTCTCTCAACAACTACCTATAGTGGCACCTCTTTTGCCACACCTTATGTAACCGGAAGCTGTGCCTTACTCATGGAATGGGGTATCCTTAGAAAAAATGATCCCTATTTATATGGAGAGAAAATGAAAGCCTATCTACAAAAAGGTGCTAAAACACTCCGTAGCTTCACAGAATATCCTAACACCCAAGTAGGTTATGGTTCTCTTTGTTTAAATCAAAGTTTCCCTTTATAATTTTCTCGTTACAATTCCTTTTTCTTCTAAAAATGCAGGACGATATGATAACTTCGCTTTTCGTAATCCTTCCACTCCTGCATCTTCCTCTCGATTCACATATTGGTAATCCCCTGCCTCATGAATTAAAAATTGTTGATTCATCATAGGATAAGCCCCTTGAATATGTGCAAATGCCTTTTCTATATGAATCACAAAGGTATCACTACTACAAGGTTCTCCTATGGAGAATGCAATTACTTCACCCTCTGGTTGCAAACGAATTAGCCCACCAACTAAATGTAATTCCTCCATATACATTAACTCATTTTCACTGACTCGTAACTCTTTTAATTTTTCTTCATCTTGTTCGCATTCATTGTCTATACTCCATTTTCTCAACATTGTATAACATTCTTCTTTATTCTCTTTAGTAATTTTTTCATAGACCCAATCAGGATATTCCCCTTTGAATTTATTAATATGATTGCGTTTTCCATGGAGTTTTTTACCTGCTAGAGTGGATAATTTTTCTACTTCATATAGATAATCTGCCACATCTCTATCATACTCGATTCGAAATTTGTTAGGATACAATTCTTCTAATCGTGCAAATTGTTCAGCTGTCACAAGATGCATACGAAATTCTAATTGCTTTGAATCAAAGTAATCAATCATCCAATCCATTGCTTCTTTCAGATGATCTCTCCCTGCTGGAAAAGTAAAGGAAAGCTTTTTCTCATTAGAACAAAGTAGTAGCATATTTTCAACTATTGCATAGGTAACAGCATAATAAGGAGACCACAAGTAATTATTCGTAAAAGTAGCTGTACAACCTCTTGACTGTTCTTTATAGTAATACATGGCAATTTCTTCTTGATTAGATAATTCTATTTCCCGAAACTCTATATCCATATTCCTTACTCCTTCACTCATCTGTCATTACGATTCATTCATCTTTGCTAATTTCGTTGCTTGATCAACCGCAATGCAGGCATCAATTACTTCTTGAATATCCCCATTCATAATCTTATCCAATTTATAAAGGGTTAAATTAATGCGATGATCTGTTACTCGCCCTTGCGGAAAATTATATGTTCGTATTTTCTCCGAACGATCTCCTGTGCCTACTTGGCTTCTACGAAGTTCTGCTTCTGCATCATGTTGTTTTTGTTGTTCTAGATCATACAACTTCGCACGAAGAAGTGCATATGCTTTTGCTTTATTTTGAATCTGCGATTTCTCTGTTTGACTATAGATTACGATTCCTGTGGGATTATGTGTTAGACGAACAGCAGAGTCAGTGGTATTAACACATTGTCCACCACTGCCAGATGCTCTCATTACATCTATACGTATGTCTTTTTCATCAATGACTACGTCTACTTCTTCTACTTCTGGCATCACTGCCACAGTAATTGTGGAAGTATGAATTCGTCCTCCTGATTCTGTTTCAGGAACACGTTGCACACGATGCACTCCACTTTCATACTTCAATTTGGAATAAGCACCTTGCCCTGTAATCATAAAACTTACGTCTTTAATTCCACCAATACCAATTTCATCTACATTAAGTGTTTCCACTCTCCATCGTTGAGATTCTGCATAATGTACATAGAGACGATACACTTCTGCTGCAAATAATGCCGCTTCATCTCCACCAGCACCTCCACGTATTTCTACAATTACATTCTTATCATCATTCGGATCTTTTGGTAATAACAAGACTTTTAATTCTTGCTCTAATTCTTCCACACGTTCTTTGGCAGTACTCAATTCCTCTTTTAACATATCACGCATTTCTTCATCTGATTCATCATCTAACATAGCAAGACTATCCTCCATATCTTGCTTACATTGCTTATATTCCTTATAAGCCTCTACTATAGGTGTTAAATCACTTTGCTCTTTCATCAAAGCACGAAAGCGTTCTTGATTATTAGCCACTGTCGGTTCATGTAACTCCCCTAATATTTCTTCAAAACGTATCAATAAATCTTCTAATCGATCAAACATCTTACTTCCTCCCTCATTATGTCACATCATCTATGGGGAATAGAATCCTTTTACTACTCTCTCATTCCCTGCATAATCTTTTTTTATTTCTACTTCTTTATACTTAGCATCTATCATAAACTGTGCCACTTGCTCTCCTTGGTCATGCCCAATCTCAAATAGCAAATAAGCTCCTCGATTCATATGTGCTCTCACTTCTTCTACAAGCCTTTTATAAAAATACAGACCATCTTCTCTCCCATCTAATGCTACTAATGGTTCGTGGTGCTTCACTTCTTCCATTAAGGTAGGAATTACAGCACTTGGAATATAAGGCGGATTTGATATAATTACATCGTACTTTCCTTCCACCTTATCTAATAAGTCACTTTCTAGAAAAGTCGCCTGTATTTTTAGATTCTTAGCATTCTCTCTTGCCACTTCTAAAGCTTCTAGCGAAAGATCCACACCCACTCCCACACAATTATTCGTATAGGACATTATACTTAATAAAATACAGCCAGAACCTGTGCAAATATCTAATACTTTCATACCATCATGCACATGCAATAAAGCCTCTTCTACCAAGAATTCTGTATCTTGTCTAGGAATCAACACCTTCTCATTCACCTTAAAGAGTAATCCCATAAATTCTTGCTCATTCGTAATATATTGTAAAGGAATATGTTCTCCTCTTCTTCTAATTACTTCTTGGTATTGTTGCCACTGTTCTATTGTAATCTCATCTTCTCCATGAGCCAACAAATGGTGTCGCTTCGTTTGACAAATCCATTCCAATAATAACCTTGCATCTAAAGTGTTATCTACAATCTTATGAGAGAATAACGCATCTATCCCATATTCATAGGCTTGCTTATAAGTCATTCCCCAAACTCCTCTTGTAAATATTCCTGCCAATCAAAGACCGCTTCTACAGATGCAATTGCTACTTCCACCATAGATGCATCTGGTTCTTTCGTTGTTAAATGTTGTAACCACATTCCTGGTACAGAAATAATCCGTATGAGTAAATTCTCACTTTTTCCAGCTAATCGTATCACTTCATAAGATATCCCCGCAATAATCGGAAGCAAACCAATGCGATAGATCACACGATAGATAGGATTCTCCACCGTTATAAAGAAAAAGACAAAAATGCTAATCACCATAACTAACAACATAAAACTAGTTCCACAACGCCTATGTTCCTTAGAACTCTTCATAACATTTTCCACAGTCAATGGCAATCCCTTTTCCATACAATTAATACATTTATGCTCTGCTCCATGGTATTGATATAATCGCCGAATATCTTTCATTAGAGAAATCAAAGAAACGTAGCCTACAAAAATAGTAATTCTTACCATTCCTTCTACTATTCCTGAAAGCAATTTATGTTCGGTATAACTAGTAAGCATACTAGATAATACATAAGGCAAAATCATAAACATTCCTATAGCCAATACAAACGAAAGTGTAATAGTCATTCCCATAAGAATACTTTCTGCTTTCTCCTTGAATACACGCGAGAGTAACACTTCCATTTTCGATTCTTTCACCTCTTCCTCTTCGTAAAAAGAAGTAGAGTATGTCAATGCTTTCATTCCTAAGATCATGGAATCAATTAATTGAAATCCCCCTCGTACAAAAGGAATTTTCTTAATAGTCGCTCCACCAAAAACACCTGTAAAAACGTCCTTTTGTATCTCAATCTCTCCCGATTCCTTACGAACAGCCACTGCATAATCTTCTTTATGCTTCATCATAACTCCCTCTAATACCGCTTGCCCACCAATACCAGAAAAGTGCTGTTTTCGTTTATGACTCATCTATCAAACTCTCCATTCTAATAAGACTTCTCATCTTCTTCTTTGTACGCAAAAATAAGGTTGAGATAGTAATACCTCAACCTTTTTCGCATAGCTTATTTGTTTTCCACACCATATTTTTTATTAAACTTATCAATACGTCCATCAGCTCTAGCAGATTTTTGCTGTCCTGTATAGAACGAATGGCATTTTGAACATACTTCAACATGAATACCATCTTTGGTTGAACCAGTAGTAAATGAATTCCCACAGTTACAAGTTACATTTGCTTGATAATATTCAGGATGCATTCCTTCTCTCATTTCTTCACCTCTCTATATAAACATTCTATTGCTCTCATCTCTTAAACAACTTTTTAAAGTATACCATAGGATACTTCATATGGCAAGTCTAAAAAGTAATTTTTTTGTTGTAAAAATACTATTATATTACGATTCCTACCTAGTAGAAATAAATAAATGCTCCACTTCCATAACGTCTAATCCCCATTCTCTTCTCTTTGTGTGTACCATCTCTATGGCATCATACATAATCTCTAAACATTCCACACAAGACTCTTCATCTACATCTACATAATTGTCCCCTGGATATTTAGCATCATAATAGAAATCTTTCAACATGGATAATCCACCTTTATCTAATAGAAAATCTGGATCTTCTTTATGAACTTCTAAATATAACGCACGAAGGTTATGACTTGCTAATAATTTAAACGGATCCACACATACTCGCTCCACTATTGATTTTAACATCTTCTCTGTAATCTGTTGTGCATTCACTACAATTTGATTATAAAATGGTAGATGTAGCGTCGCTTGCATATATAACAAATCATTACATGCTATTTTATAATAATCATTATTACTCATCGAACCCTCCGATAATCTTTCCTCAATTGAATAGCCAACGGCTCTTGACTTTCTTCTAGAAACTTCGGCGTTACAAATATAATATCAACTTGCAATAATTCTGCCTCTTCTCGTAATTCACCTGATACTCTTCTATTTGGTCTACAATCTGATAGAATGCATACATCAATATCACTCGTCGCTTTATATTCTTTTCTTGCATAGCTTCCAAAGATTCCAATTTCTTCATATGGAATTTCATAAGAATCAATAAGTGCCACTACTTGTTCCAAGCGCCTTTGAAAATCTGCTACCACATTTGGTGCCACAACCACCTTGCCACCTCTTTCTTTTATCAAATCCTTTATAATACAATCTTATACTGACCCATTTTCTCCACTTGCCCTTTTGCTTCATTTACATCATACCCTAAGGCTGCAATGCCAAATACCTCATGATGCACAGGTACTCCTAGTTCTTCTAAAATAGTACGAATCTTTGGATCCTCACATTGACCTAACAACTGATTAATCCACACGGAACCAATTCCCATACTATGTGCTGCAAGGAAAATATTTTCTAATGCACAAGCGTTATCTTCTTTTGACCACTTTCCTTCCACTTCATTAGTAGTGATAATTAAGGTTTTAGCATTATAAAAATTATATCCTTCCCTGCCTAAAACTTCTTCAACAGCTTTTGCTAACTTAGCGATTATCTCTTGATTCAAGATTCCTATCAATTGCCAAGTCTGTTTATTCATTCCACTAGGAGCACATAATCCTGCTTGGATTAATATTTCTACTTGCTCTTTCGTTAATGGTTGATCTGTAAATGCCCGTACACTTCTTCTTGTCATAATGCTATGGATAACTTCATTCATACACTTACTCTTCCTTTCTTGCATTCATTATCTCACCTTGTTTTCATTTCATTCTAGCATAAATTTCCATCTCTAGCAATTGAATTACACCGATAATTCTTTAGGCTCTATTGTGTGCTTTTTCTTATTATAAGCCATACCGATTTTCAGAACACCATCGTCATTATCCATTCATAAAAAGTAACACCAAATTAGTTTTAAAGGGAAATCAGCACTTATTCTACGAAGAAGTAAGAGAATTTTTCGGGGAAAAACAGTTGAAACTATTGATAATCCACACCATCTATACTATAATTAAAAGATAAACTAGTTAGGAGGTTAATGAATGAATTTACACGAATCAGGGGAAATGTATCTCGAAACAATCTATGTGCTTTCTAAAAAGCAAGCTTCCATCCGTTCTATTGATGTTGGAGAGTATATGGGTTATTCCAAGCCAAGCGTTAGTCGTGCCATTTCCATTTTAAAAAATGGGGGATTTGTCATCACTAACGAACACGGTTTCCTACAGCTTACTCCTAGTGGATTAGAAGTCGCAGAAAAGATTTATCAACGTCACCTTCTCTTAGACGAATTCTTACTCTATATTGGATTAGATGAAGAAACAGCTAAGACAGATGCTTGCAAAATAGAACACGTAATTAGCGACGCAACCTATATCGCCATTAAGAAACATTTAGATTTATCTCGTTCCAGTGCCACATAATGCACTGGAATTTTATTGTAGTCTAGTCTACAATAATTGTATGGCATCTTGTACAGAATCTACACCTATAACACGAATTCCTTTCCAATCACTCCTCTTCTCCAACGATACTTTCGGAAGTATACAGGTAGTAAATCCTAGCTTCTTAGCTTCATTCACTCGTTGTTCTGTCATATTGACAGCTCGTACTTCTCCACTTAATCCCACTTCTCCAAAAGCAATGGTTCCTTCGTCAATAGGAATATTTTTAAAGCTAGAGGCAATTGCCATAATCATTCCAAGATCCATAGCTGGCTCTTGAATCTTCATACCACCTGCTAGGTTTACGTAAGCATCACAATTAGACATTTGCAGTCCAATTCTTTTTTCTAATACTGCCATTAGAAGATTAACTCGATTAAAATCGGTTCCCGTGGCTTGTCTCCTTGGAAACCCAAAATTACTGTGGCATATTAGTGCCTGTATCTCTACTAAGATCGGTCTTGTCCCTTCCATAGAACAAGATACAATGGATCCACTTGCTCCCATGGCCTTCCCTTGTAACATATATTCGGAAGGGTTACTTACTTCCACCAAGCCTTCTTGACGCATTTGAAACACACCAATTTCATTTGTAGAACCAAATCGATTCTTCACACCTCTTAGAATTCGATAAGAAGCGTGGCGATCCCCTTCAAAATATAGTACCGTATCCACCATGTGTTCTAATACTCTAGGCCCTGCTACCGTTCCTTCCTTCGTTACATGACCTACTAGAAAAATAGATACATTCAATCCCTTGGCTATTTGCATAAATAGATTCGTAGATTCTCTAACTTGGGATACACTCCCAGGAGCAGACGAAATACTATCATGAAACATGGTCTGTATGGAATCAATCACTACTACCTTAGGTTGATGTCTTCGAATTACCTCTTCTATCGTTCCTAGATTAGTCTCACACAATAGGGAAAGAGTATTAGTAAATTCTCCAATACGTAAGGCTCTAATTTTAATCTGTTTTAAAGATTCCTCTCCCGAGATATAGAGTACCGAATGCCCATCATCTGTTAGTGATTTACACACTTGTAACAGTAATGTAGATTTTCCAATACCTGGATCTCCTCCCACAAGAGTTAAAGAGCCAGGGACGATACCGCCACCTAGCACTCTATCTAACTCTTGAAAACGTGTCTTTACTTTTTCCTTTTCATCTAATGCAATCTCGTTAATGCGAACAGGTTCTTTCTTCTCATAATTAGATTTCGCTTTTGCACTAACTCCTCGTAAGGTTGGCGTTACCACTTCTTCTACAAGCGTATTCCACTCTTTACAAGCAGGACATTGCCCCATCCACTTAGACGATTCATTCCCACAATTGTTACAATAGAAAATAGTTGTTGATTTCCCCTTTGCCATAGATTGTTCTACCCTTGTTTGCGAACTTCTAAATCTACTAATCCACGTCCTGCTAGATTCATAGCCGCTGTTAATTTACCACCTATTTTCGTTTCTACTCGTCCACAACTTACAGAATCTACAAAGATTTCATATGTTTTATTCTCTTCTAATCCCATAATTAATTGTGCATCTTCTTTAGCCTCTACCTGACAAGTAACACCATTTTCTGTTTCCTTAAAGTTGCGAACTGTCGTTCCAGGTACCGATTCATATAGAAAGAGTCCATTCTTCTCTAACTTGGTCATCGCTTCAAATGTTTTTACTTTATACAAATCTCCCTGAAATGGAAATTCTTCTAATTTTGATTTCTTACTCAATTCATGATTCCCAAAACTAAGGGTACCATTCTCTTCCACCTTTAGTAACTCATCTACTACTGCCATGTTATCCTCCGTCCTTGTTATACTTAACAATTTTATACTTATTTATAGAATGATTATATCGTATTTCACTAAGAATTGCTATGAATATTCTGTGAATTTATTACTTGAAATGTAACTTTTTCTCCTCGGTATCCTATTTTAACTGTATCATATTCTTTTACATTTCCTTGTAGAATCTCTTCTGCTAGTGCGTCCTCTATGACACTTTGTACGGCTCTTTTTAAAGGTCTTGCTCCCATTTTTAGATTAGAATACTTTTCTACTATATGCTCTTTCAAACTACTCGAAATCGAAATAGTTAGATTCATCTGTTTCTTACAACGTTCGATTAAATTCTTAGAAACAATAGTAATAATCTGCTTCATATCTTCTTTTTGAAGTGGATGAAATACAATCATATCATCAATACGATTCACAAACTCTGGTTTGAATAATTTCTTTACTTCTTCAATAACACTGCTTTTCATCTTCTCATATTCTTGTTCACTAGTAGAGGAAGATAGAAACCCAAGATTCTTTGGTTCCATAATTTTACTTGCTCCCACATTAGAAGTCATAATAAGAACTGTATTTTTAAAGTTCACTTTTCTTCCTTGTGAATCTGTAATATGTCCATCATCTAATACTTGCAAGAGCATATTAAACACATCAGGGTGTGCTTTTTCAATTTCATCAAATAATACTACTGAATACGGTTTCTTACGTACTTTTTCACTTAATTGTCCTCCCTCATCAAATCCAACATATCCAGGAGGTGATCCAATTAACTTTGATACGGAATGCTGTTCCATAAATTCTGACATATCTACTCGCACTAAAGACGCTTGACTACCAAACATGGTTTCTGCTAAGGTCTTACTTAACTCTGTTTTTCCAACACCTGTAGGACCTAGAAATAGAAAACTTCCAATAGGGCGATTAGGATCTTGTATGCCAACTCGTCCTCTTCGTACAGCTTTCGAAACTGCTGTCACCGCTTCACTTTGTCCAATTACTCGTTTCTTTAACACATCTTCTAAGCGTAATAATTTTTCACTTTCTTTTTCTGCTAATTTACTCACAGGAATCCCAGTCCAAATAGATACGACTTTCGCAATATCATCTTCATCTACTACTTCTTTTACAATCTCTGTATCTAGAAGCTTATTGATTTTCTTCTGTATTCTCTCTTGCATTTTACGTTGATTCTTCGCTTCTTCTAAATCTCCATCACGAAGGGCATCATCCACAGCTTCCACAATTTCATCTAGGTGTTCTTTTAATTGTGTAATCTTATCTCCCTTATGATTCATTCGTAGTTTGATAGCTGCTGCTGCTTCATCAATTACATCTACTGCCTTATCTGGAAGATTTCTGTCATTAATATAGCGACTTGATAATTCAACAGCTGCTATGATAGCTAGATCACTAATCTGTACTTTATGGTGTTTTTCATACCCTAATTTAATTCCATTTAAAATGGCTATGGCATCTTCTTCGCTTGGCTCCTCTACCGTAATCGGTTGTAATCTGCGTTCTAACGCTGGATCTTTTTCCACGTATTTGCGATATTCTGCAATAGTCGTTGCCCCTACTAATTGAATCTCTCCTCTGGCTAACGATGGTTTTAAAATATTAGCAGCATCTGAAGTTCCCTCTGCTTTTCCTGCCCCAATTAACGTATGAAATTCGTCTAAGAATAAAATAATATCTCCTGCTTCTATGATTTCTTTCATTACTTGCTTCATGCGTTCTTCAAATTCCCCACGGTACTTGCTTCCCGCTACCATAGATGTAATATTCAAGGTTAAGATTCTTTTATTTCGCAAGACTGGAGGAACTTGATTTTGTACAATCTTTAATGCTAACCCCTCTACAATTGCTGTTTTTCCAACACCAGCTTCTCCTATTAAGCAAGGATTGTTTTTACTTCGTCTACTAAGAGTTTGTACAATTCTTATAATCTCATTTTCCCTTCCTATAACAGGGTCTAACTTTCCTTCTAAGGCTAATTTCGTTAAATCTCTACTATACTGTGCAATTACAGATTTTTCTTTTCTTTTTCTTCTCATTGGACGATTTCCCATTTCGTCTTTAAACTTTGCTGGGTCTTCTCCCATGGAGATAATTACATCTGCATACAATTTAGTAGGTAAAATGTTCAAAGATTTGATCAAACGTGCCGCAATGTTATCTGATTCTTTTAAGATTGCTATTAATAAATGTTCTGTTCCTGTCTTGGATTGTTTGAACCGAATAGCCTCTTTATGACTTTCTTCTAACACTTTTAAAGCACGAGGTGTATGGGTGATTTTCTTTCTTCCACTTTTACCTTCACTAGGACTTACTAGTTCCTTAATTAATACTAGTAACTTCACTTCTGTAATTCCATTTGCTGTTAATACGCTTGCTGCAACACCACTATTTTCATGGATCAAGCCTATAAGTAAGTGTTCTGTACCAATATAATTATGATGTAATTCTTTCGCTGCTTGTTCTGCTAATTCAAGAGCTTTTCTTGCATTGTCTGTAAATTGTTGTTGCATGTAATCGTAACCTCCATACGCTCCTACACATGTTATTAATATCTGAAAATCCTTTTAATGCAATACAGTAGAATCATCTTCTTTTCATATGCACTAAAAGGATCTCATATTGAATCTATTACGAATCGAAATCAATAAATTCCAATTCACTTAGCATTTGTGTCTCCATACCAACTTGTTTTTTTTCTGGTTCTTTTTCTTGTATTGGTTGTTTTACTTTTTCTTCTGTCTGTTCTTCTATTACCTTTTTCTTAACCGTTTTTTTTGGCTTTGCTTTCTTAGTAGATTCCACTGTTTGCTCTACTTTTGCCTTTTTCACAGGTTCTACTACTTGTTCTGGTCTTACCTTTTTCACAGGTTCTACTACTTGTTCTGATCTTACCTTTTTCACAGGTTCTACTGTTTTGTGTTGCTTGGTTTTCTTCTCCTGTAATACAGTGGCAGGTTTCACTATCTGTGCATTTTTTCCTTTTTTCACAGGTTTTACTGCAGGTTGTTGAACCTTTTCTCTTGGCTTTGCTACAGGATAATCATCTTCGTCATCGTATTCATCATCCTCATAATAATCATCTTCGTCTTCGTCTTCGTCGTCATCATCCTCGTAGTACTCATCATCTTCGTCGTCATCATCCTCATAATAATCATCTTCGTCTTCTATTTCTTCCTCAGAAGATGAAAGAGATTCTTCGTCTAATTGTTTTCTATTAGCTCTTCGTCTAGAACTTTTCTCTTCTTCTCTTGCAAATTCTTGTTCTATTTGTCGAGTATGATACTTAATAGTCATCATGATTGCTATGGTAATAGCGATAATTAAGGAAAGAACTAGAATACCCATAGCTAGATTCGTCGTATTATTAGCAAATACTCCTCCTGGATACCCTTCTTCTTCCTCATATCGTTGGTACGTTTTCTCTTGGGAATCATAACGAACAAATCCTCTAGAACCGTCCGATTTAATAGCATAGAAGATAAAGAATTCTCCTTTCTTCCATCCATTTAACTCTTCGCCTCCCCAGGAAACTTGAACGGCTTTGTATCCATATGGCAGAATAGGATTTAGATCTGTTCCTACCAAAGTATACTCCTCTTGGTCATTGAAAGAATTGTCTATTTCAGGAGTTGTCTGCGAAGATAATGATTCTGTAGTCCCCTCTTCACTCACCTCATCATCACCACTAAGGCTTCCTAAAATCTCTGTTTCTGCTGGATCCCCATTTGATACTTCTACTTCATCATAAGTCACTAGATCAGAACGAATATACCCTTCTACTGTTTGTCCTTCATATGTGAAATTAACTTCATACCATACAGCTCCATCAGAAGCTGCTACTTGACTCTGTATATAGAGTTGTACACCTTTGCTTACACTGGCTACCACCCTTCCACTAGTAGAGGCTTCACCACGTATATTAGTATTATCGGATAATACTTGCACTACATCATCCTCTAGTGTACTTGCACTAGTAGAAGCACTGGTACTTTGAGACGTCCCCCCAACTGTTACTAAATCTTCTCGTATATATCCTACTTTACCAGTAGAGGTAGTAACGTAATACCATGTGTATCCATCATTTTCATCTGTCTCATCTTCTATAGTAAGTTGCTCAGAACTCTTAACAGATGTTACTACCTCACTTGTAGTACTTGGCTCTTTACGTACATTAGCATCCCACTTTACAGTAGCTGTTTGTGCCATCACTAACAACATAGGAACTTGAACAATTATTAGAATTGTTAGAATTCCTCTTATCATATATTTCATTTTATTACCCATACTTCTGATTACCCCTCTTAGTAGTTCTGGCTTCTATCTTCT
>JAWXVF010000061.1:0-14060 GCA_044425555.1 Eubacteriales bacterium | reverse complement strand
AACAGAGAAATTAAAAAGCGAACTTAAAAAACAGAGGCTTCATGAAACAACCCTACTGTGATGAAAGAATCTATTGAGCAATTTAAGCTAGTATAGTAAACTATGTATAGAATGTGATCATGATAGAACGTAAGGTAGAAGAAGTATTTGGCTAGTTTAGCGAAATACTTCTTTTATAAATTACAATTAAATGACGGAAATGTGTAAGACTTTTTATTTCCCTATTTCATTTTTAGGAAAAAGAGGTTATAATAAAAAAGTAGTCAATTTAGAATAGGAGGATACTTATGAAAGGTTCTATGGATACACACAATGGGAGCATTACCATTGACAACGAAGTAATTGCACAATATGCAGGTTCTGTGGCAGTGGAATGTTTTGGAGTAGTTGGCATGGCTAGTGTAAATGTAAAAGATGGTATTGTAAAACTATTGAAGTTAGATAGCATTACAACTGGAATCCAAGTAATGGCAAATCCAAACCAAAAGTTAACGATTAATTTTCACATTATTGTTTCGTATGGTGTGAATATTCTTACCATAGCTGAGAATTTAAAGAGCAACGTAAAGTATAAAGTAGAGAATTTTACAGGGTTAGAAATGGAACAAATAAACATCTTCGTCGAAGGTGTCAGAGTGATTGATTAAGGAGGAAGTTAGTAGTGGCTTTAAGTACAATCGATGCTAAGATGTTGATTAAGATGTTTTTGGCAGGAGCAAAGAATCTCGAATATAAGAAAGAATGGATTAATGAATTAAATGTATTTCCAGTACCAGATGGTGATACGGGGACGAATATGTCCTTGACGATTATGGCAGCTTGTAAAGAAGTAGTTGCAGCAGGAGAAGAAGCACAAATGGCAGATATTGCCAAAGCTATTTCCATGGGATCTTTACGTGGTGCAAGAGGGAATTCTGGTGTAATTTTGTCTCAATTATTTCGTGGTTTTACGAAAGAGTTAAAAGAAGTAGAAGAAATTACGATAGAAGACCTAGCAATTGCGATGAATAGTGCAGTAGAAACAGCTTATAAGGCAGTTATGAAACCCAAAGAAGGAACGATTCTTACTGTTGCAAAAGGGGCAGCAGAGAAAATGCAAGAATTGGTTGCAGAGGGTAGAATTGATTTAGAAGCAGTCTTTCAAGAAGTATTAGAACATACAGAATACGTATTAAGTCAAACCCCTGAGATGTTGCCAGTGTTAAAACAAGCAGGCGTGGTAGACTCTGGTGGGCAAGGTTTGTTAGAAGTATTACAAGGAGCTTACGATGCTTTTCTTGGAAAAGAAGTAGATTATTCTAGTTCCTTTGAATTCGACTTGACAACAGCTGTATCCCAAGGAGGGGGCGATGTTCACCCTGTGGGAGAGGACATTAAGTTTGGATATTGTACAGAATTTATTATTCTAACGGAGAAAGAAATCTCTCAGAATAAAGAAATGCAATTAAAAACATTTTTAGAGTCTATTGGAGATTCTATTGTAGTAGTGGCTGATGATGAGGTGGTAAAAGTTCATGTGCATACCAATGATCCAGGACTTGCAATCCAAAAGGCACTAAAGATTGGTCAGTTAACGAATCTAAAGATTGATAATATGCGTTTAGAGAATTTGGAAAAGATTAAAAAGCAAGAAGAAAAGGTAGCATTAGAAAAGAAAAAAATTGGTTTTATTGCGGTTAGTATTGGAGAGGGAATGAATGAAATCTTCAAGCAACTAGGAGTAGACTACCTCATAGAAGGTGGTCAGACAATGAACCCAAGTACGGAAGATATGATGAAAGCCATTGAGCAAGTAAATGCAGAAACCGTATTTATTTTACCAAATAACAAGAATATTATTCTCGCAGCGAACCAAGTGAAATCCTTAGTGGAGGATAAAGAAGTGATTGTTATTCCAACGACTACAGTGCCACAAGGAATTACAGCTATTATTAATGTAATTGCAGATTTGTCACCACAAGAAAATGAAGCTACTATTTTAGAAGAGATTTCACGAGTAAAAACAGGGCAAGTTACGTATGCAGTTCGTGATACAATAATTGACGATATTGCTATTAAGCAAAATGATTACATGGGAATTGGCGATAAGGGGATTCTTTCGGTAGGTACTGATTTAAAAGCTATTACTTTTGAGTTAGTGGAGAAGATGATAGAGGAGAGTAGTGAATTAATTAGTATTTACTACGGTGCTGAAGTATCAAAAGAAGATGCGCAAGCTATGCAGGATAAGATTCAAAAAACCTATAAAAGGTGTGATGTAGAATTACAATATGGTGGTCAACCGATTTATTATTATGTAATATCAGTGGAATAAAAGAAGAATAATGATTGGAAAAAAGGGACCAATAGTGTCCCTTTTTTGTTACATCAAATGGAGAAAAAACCATGAAAATAGAAGACCCTATACTTTCTTTAAAAGGAATTGGTGGGAAGACACAACAGCTATTTGAAAAGTTAGAGATTATTACTATAGAAGATTTATTGTATCATTTTCCGAGTCGCTATGAATATTATGATAATCCTATGTCTATTCAAAAGGCGGCTTTGGAAGATGTAGGAATTGTTGAAGTAACTGTTGCAAAACAATTAGAATCGAAAAAAGTAAAACATTTATATATTTCTAAGTATTTAGTTACGGATGGAACGAGTGAGTTGGTTCTGACATTTTACAATATGCCTTATTTACAAAAAGTATTATATAGAGGAGCTTCTACTTTTCTAAGAGGTTCTATTCAAGTGAGGAATAATCAATATAGAATGGAACAACCAACGTTGTATACAAGGAAACAATATGAATTGTTACAAGGAAAATATCAACCTATTTATTCTCTTACAAAAGGAATTTCCAATCAAATGATTCGAAAAAGTGTACAACAGGCATTAGAAATGGTAGAGGAACTAAGGGATCCTTTACCACAATATGTCCTTGAAAAGGGGAATGTAATTGCGTTTCAAAAAGCTATTTGGCAGATTCATAGTTCGGAAGAAAGAGAAGAACTAGAACAAGCAAGAAGACGGTTAGTGTTCCAAGAATTTTATGAGTATTTCTATCGCTTGTTAACCATGAGAGAAGAACGGATTAGTTGTAAGAATCAACATATTATGGAACCTGTGGAAGAAACGAATGTGATTTTGAAGAAGTTGCCATATGAATTGACCAAGGCACAGAAACGAGTGTGGGAAGAAGTGCAAGTGGACTTAGCGAGTACTTATGTTATGAATCGCTTAGTGCAAGG
This sequence comes from Eubacteriales bacterium, assembly GCA_044425555.1. Classification (GTDB taxonomy): domain Bacteria; phylum Bacillota; class Clostridia; order Lachnospirales; family Lachnospiraceae; genus JAWXVE01. The sequence goes on along the minus strand of JAWXVF010000061.1, from coordinate 10,824 downwards.
GGATGTTGGTTCGGGAAAGACAATTATAGCCTATTTAGCATTGATTATGTGTGTGGGAAATGGGGGACAGGGAGCATTAATGGTACCTACGGAGGTACTAGCGAAACAACATTATGATGGATTACTTGCATTATTAGAAGAAAATCAATTGTCTATGGTACCGATTCTAGTAACGGGTTCTCTTACGGCAAAGGAAAAGAGGTTGGCTAGGGAACAAATAGTAGAAGGAACAGCACACATAATAATTGGTACCCATGCTTTAATCCAAGAGAGTGTGGACTATCATAATCTTACCCTTGTAATTACAGATGAACAACATCGTTTTGGAGTGAGGCAAAGAGAAGGTTTGACGGAAAAAGGAAATCAACCACACGTCTTAGTCATGAGTGCTACACCGATTCCAAGAACGTTAGCATTAGTATTGTATGCAGACATTGAACTTTCTATTATTGATGAACTTCCAAAGAATCGATTGCGTATTCAAAATTGTGTGATAGACCCTATGGTACGTAGAAAATCATATGATTTTATCAAAGAGCAAGTGGAACAAGGGCATCAAACGTATATTATCTGTTCTATGGTAGAGGAAACAGAAGTAGATAGAGGGCTTGAAAATGTAGTGGATTATACGAAGAAGCTACGAGAATATTTTCCTAAGAATATGGTAATAGAATATCTACATGGAAAAATGAAACCTGCCTTGAAAGATGAGATTATGATGCGTTTTGGTAGGGGAGAGATTCAGATTCTAGTATCAACTACAGTCATTGAAGTGGGAATCAATGTGCCAAATGCTACGGTGATGATGATTGAAGATGCACAACAATTTGGATTGGCACAACTTCATCAATTAAGAGGACGTGTAGGACGTGGTATGTCTCAATCCTATTGTATTCTAGTAAACACAACCAAGAGTAAGAGTGCAAAAGAGCGATTAGAAATCTTGAATCAATCTAACGATGGATTCTATATTGCTAAGAAAGATATGGAACTTCGTGGATCAGGAGATTTAGGTGGTATCCGCCAAAGTGGAGAGATGATGTTTCGGTTGGGGGATATTATGGAAGATGCCCAGTTGTTGAGAGAAGCCCATCAGTGTGCAGTGGAGTGTTATAGAGGGTAAACGGAGATTTGCATATACAGGTAACAGAAAAAATATACGATAAAAGGAGGATTTACGAAAGAGAAAAGATGTGGTAAAGTAATAATAGATAGGCATAAAAGATGAAAGAAGGATAATGATTATGTTGCAAAGATTCTATCCAGACCATGCAGTAGATAGTGCGTATGTGATTCCTTATGAAGAACTATATGAAAAAGGAGTAAGAGGGATTATATATGATATTGATAATACCCTTGTTCCACATGGAAAACCTGCTGATAAAAGATGTGTAGATTTAATGAAGAGATTAAAGGAGATTGGCTTTGACATTACGTTGCTATCGAATAATAAACGACCAAGGGTAGAGTCGATGGCCAATGAATTAGAGGTACCTTTTATAGAAAAGGCGAATAAACCAAATGGCAGGAATTATATTAAGGCAATGATGATTATGAAGACAAGTATACAATCTACTATTTTTGTAGGAGATCAGATATTTACTGATATCTATGGAGCAAAAAGAGTTGGAATACCGTCGTATTTGGTGAAACCTATTCATAAGAAAGAAGAGTTTCAGATTGTATTAAAGAGATATTTAGAAATTGTGGTGCTATACTTCTATAGAAGAAGTATTCGTAAGAAGAGGTAATCGTATGCAAGTAAATGGAAGAACAAACGTATTTGGAGTCATAGGGAATCCGATTGCTCATACGATATCGCCTTTGATTCATAGAGTGTTAGCAGAAAGTGAACAGAGAAATATGGTCTATGTGCCATTTCATGTAACGTCGCAACTAGACCAAGCAATTAAGGGGGCGTTTCACCTTAATATAGTAGGAATGAATGTAACTGTTCCTTATAAAAGTGAAGTGATAGACTCTCTTCTAGCTATAGACCCTTTAGCAAAAGCAATTGGTTCAGTCAATACTCTAGTGCGTAGAGAAAATGGTTACGAAGGATACAATACAGATTTGTATGGATTAAAACGTGCTATGGAATCAGAAGGTATTACCTTGCAAGGGAAAACGATTATCATATTAGGGGCAGGTGGTACAGGACGAACAGCAGGATTTTTATGTGCCAAGGAAGGTGCAAAAGAGATTTATCTATTAAATAGAACGCTAGAGAAAGCAGTAGAAATTGCAGATCATGTGAATACGTATTTTCAAAGAGATACAATTAAGCCTATGGCACTTGGTGATTATGGTAAGATTACTAAGGAACAAGTAGTTGTGATTCAAGCAAGTAGTGTAGGATTGTCTAATCCAGAACATGTGATTATTGAAGATGAGAACTTTTATAAGAGAGTAGCAGTGGGATTTGATATTGTATATCAACCATTTGAAACGAAATTCATAAAGTGTGTTAAGGAATCAGGTGGGCAAGCGTATAATGGTCTAAAGATGTTGCTTTATCAAGGGGTGGAAGCTTATGAAATATGGAATAATTGTAAGATTCCAAGTCGTGTGATAGAGGATTTATATGAACAAATGAAAGAAGTAATGGAATTATGAGAAGACAAATTATTTTAGTTGGTTGTATGGGATGTGGAAAATCTAGCGTGGGAAAAGCCTTGTCTAAAGAATTACAATTTGAGTTAGTAGACATGGATGCCTTAATTGAAGATGAGGAAGGACGAAGTATTTCGAATATATTTAAAGAGGAGGGAGAACCTTATTTTCGTAGGTTAGAAGTGAATTTGCTACAAAGAGTGTTGAAACGAAAGGAAGATCTCGTAATATCTGTAGGAGGAGGATTACCTATTACTATAGATAACCAAGAATGTCTTAAGAGCCAAAAGGGAGTGATCTACTTAAAGGCGACAGTAGATACCTTATGGGAGCGAGTGAAAGGCAATACTAGGAGACCTCTGTTACAAACAGCGAATCCTAAAGAAAAAATAGCCTCTTTATTAGAAGAACGTGAAGAAATCTATCAAATGGTAGCTAACTATATAGTAGAAACAGACGGGAAATCTGTTAAGGGGATATGTGAGGAAATAAAGAGGAGAATCCAATGAAGAACATTTTAATTATTAATGGTCCTAACTTAAATTTTCTGGGAATACGAGAGAAAAGTGTGTATGGTAATCAGACTTACGATGACTTACTAGAGATGATTGCTAAGAAGGGGGAAGAATCAGACACTCAAATAGAAGTATTTCAAAGTAATCATGAGGGGGCTATTATTGATAAGATTCAAGAGGCATACCATAATAAAACAGAAGCCTTATTGATTAATGCAGGAGCTTTTACTCATTATAGTTATGCTATCCGAGATGCTTTAGCAAGTATAATGGTACCTAAAGTGGAGGTGCATATTTCAGATATTACAAAGAGAGAAGAATTTCGAAAGACTTCTGTAATAGAAGAAGTATGTGACAAACAGATTATGGGAAAAGGATTAGCTGGATATATAGAGGCAATTGATTTTGTGCTTGATTTTTCGAAGTAGCTATGGTATGATAATAGGCGTTGCAAGAGTAAGATGGTCCTCTAGTACTAGTGTGTTAAGAACATCGAATTGAGAAGGAGACGAGAAATGAACGAGATTATTAGAGAATTAGAAGCAGAACAGTTAAAAGAAAACGCACCAGAATTTAACGTAGGAGATACTGTTAAAGTGTATGGTAAAATTAAAGAAGGAAATAGAGAGAGAATTCAAGTATTTGAAGGAACTGTACTTAAGATTCAAGGTGGAAGTTGCAGAACAACTTTTACAGTACGTAAAACTTCAAATGGTACAGGCGTAGAGAAAACATGGCCATTACACTCGCCAAACGTAGAACGTGTGGAGATTGTAAGACGTGGTAAGGTTAGACGTGCAAAATTATTCTACTTAAGAGATAGAGTAGGTAAGAGAGCAAAAGTAAAAGAATTAGTGAAATAAGTTCTTTTCAGTAGAAGAAAATAAGAATTTAGCAAAGGCATTGGTAAAAAAGATACAGTTTACCAATGCCTTTTTTGAAAAAAATATGTTCAGAAGGTAAAAAATATGTTATACTCTACTGTGTTGAAGTGAGGACTTTAACGTTTGTAATAAGAATTACTTACAAAAAAAGGAGAAAATTATGAAAAGAAAAGTATTGTCTTGCTTAATAGCAGGAACTTTGTTAACAACTACCTTGTTAACAGGATGCGGATCAGATAGTAGTACTTCTGGTCAAGGAACGAGTAGTTCATCAGATAGTAGTCCTTCCGCAGATGCTACAACAGAAGATGCATCAGGGGAAGTCACCTTAGATGCAGGTGGTGATACCATCACTATTTGGGTACCTCCATTTGGTTCAACAGATGAGACTGACGATGAATTTTGGCAAAGAGTGTTAGCAGATGTGGCACAAGAAGTAAATGCTACCTTAAAAATTGAAACAGTTCCTTGGGAAAATTACGAAGAAAAATACTTGACAGGTATTTCAGGTGGGACAGGTCCAGATATTGGATATATGTATAACGAAATGTTAGGAAGTTATATTAATATGGGTGTGTTAGCAGAACTTGGAAGCTACTTTACCACAGAAGATACTGCTGATTACTTATACTACGATTATGGTAATATTAATGGAACGCAATATACGTTACCATTTGTAGTAGGTGCACCACGTATTCTCTACTGCAATATGGATCTACTAGCAACTGCTGGGTACGATGAAGTTCCTTCTACATGGGCAGAACTAGAAGAAATTGCACTTGCAGTAGAAGATGCAACTGATGCAACTGGATTTACACAATACTGGGGTGGATATTTTGGTGATTTAGCAGAAATCTACTATCCATACTTATGGCAAGCAGGTGGAGACATCTTTGATAGCGAAGGCAACTTTATTGCTAATAGTCCAGAAGGTGTAGAAGCAGCAGAATGGGTATATAGCCTAAAAGAAAAAGGAATTTTAACAGATTCTGTAACAGCTATGAATGCAACAGCAGTATCTGATGCTTTTAAAAGTGGTGATTTAGCAATGTTTGTATCTTCTACTACATCAGCAACTAAAATTGATGAAGCAGGAATTAACTGGGGATTTACACCATTTATTTCTTATGAAGAAGGTAGTCAAGGGTATACATTCTTAGCAGTAGATGCATTAGTAATGTTAGATTCTACTAAACACAAAGAAGAAACAGCAGCAATTTTAAAAGCAATGACTAGCCCAAGCGTTATGGAAGAATTCCATCAACAACGTTATGCTATGCCTCCAATTAATGCAAGTGAAGGATATTATGATAATGTAAATTTCGAAGCTATGTATGAAGAATCTATCAATAACTTTAAAGCGTTACCAGTTGTAGAGAATTCATCACAAGTATATAACGCGTTATTTTCTAACTTACAGAGAATGATGATGGGTGAAATTACAGCACAAGAGGCTTTAGATGACACTGCTGCATATGCAGAATCAGTAAAATAGAATGATAAGTAATAGTAAATAAAAATAAAGGTGGTTTCTATGAATAAAAGATTAAAACAAGACTTAATAGGATGGGGGTATATACTTCCTAGTTTTATCGTATTAATTACGTTTATCATCGCACCTATCTTTATGTCTGTATACTTTAGTTTTACAGATTATAATGGAATTAATGCACCAAAATTTACGGGAATTAGTAATTATACGAAGATGCTAAATGATCAGTATATTATGATTTCTATTAAAAACACAATTTATTATACGTTTATTACTGTTCCATTACAAACAATTGTGTCTCTTGGATTAGCAGCTATTATTGCAAGTAAATTTCGCAATAAGTTTGGAGAGTGGGTGAAGAGTTCATTGTTTGTACCTGTTATTTCCTCCGCTATTTTAGTAGGAACCTTATGGACATTATTATTATCCACCGACAATGGTGTAATCAATAACATATTGGGAATGTTTCGCATTCCCAATATTAATTGGTTAGGACAGAGAAGTACAGCACTTTTAAGTGTGTGTATTGTAGCGATATGGAAAAATGTTGGGTATTTTTTGGTGATTTTCTACGCAGGGCTAATGAATGTACCTGCAAGTTATTATGAAGCTGCTGATGTAGATGGTGCTACGAAGATACAGCAATTTCTTCATATTACACTTCCTTGTGTTAAACCGATTACGTATTTAGTGGTGACTCTTGGAGTGATATGGTCGTTCCAAGTATTTGATGTGGTGTATGCCATGACGCAAGGTGGTCCAGGTTCGGCAACAACAACATTAGTGTATACGATTTATAATGCGGCATTTCGTGAATATCGAATGGGATATGCAAGTGCAGTAGCAGTGTTATTAGTATCATTGATTTTGTTATGTAATGTAATCCAGAAACAATTATTTAAAGAAAAACTATAGGAGGAGGACGACTATGAGGACTATGAAGACTCTAAATCAAAAGAAGTATAAGAAGAAAAACTATACGATACCAATCATAGGCTTCTTTTTATCCGCCTTTGCAATTTTTGCATTTATCCCTTTTGTATATATGGTAATGTTATCATTTACCCAATCAGAATCCTTGAGTTTTAATTGGTCTGATTTAACATTAGACTTCTCGAATTATTTATATGTTTTGAATCAATCAGGATTTTTAAGGGCATTATTAAATAGTATTTATGTAGCATTTATGACTTGCCTTTTGAATAATATAATCTGTACCATGGCAGCCTATTCCTTTGCGAAAAAAGAGTTTACTGGAAGGAAGTTTACGTATGGTATCTACATTGCAACTTTGGCAATTCCAGGTCAAGTTACCTTAATTCCATTATTTACAATTATGAAAGAACTAAGTTTATTAAATACGTATACTGCTTTAATTTTACCTTCTATTAATGCATTTGGTGTATTCTTAATTACACAATTTATGAAAGATTTTCCAGATGAATTATTAGAGGCAGGAAAAATTGATGGAGCGGGGGAATTACGCACATTTTTAGGAATTGTAGTTCCGCTTGTTAAACCAGTGATTATCTCATTGACTGTATTTACTTTTATTTCGTCATGGAATAACTTTTTATGGCCATTAGTTGCAGCTAGTTCGGATGAAACGAAGACTTTAACAGTAGCATTATCTATTTTAAAAGGACATTATACTACTAATTATGGTTTGGTAATGGCGGGTGCTACCTTGTCTTTCTTATTTCCATTTACATTATATGTAGTCTTACAAAAGCAATTTGTAGAAGGCATTGCTTTAAGTGGAATTAAAGGGTAATGTGTAGTAGTAAGAATGGAGAAGAAACTCATTATAAAAGTGCAAGTGTAGAGGAAGGGAAGTAAATCGTATGAAACAAGTGCAATTAGGAAAAACAGGGTATATGATTTCTAACGTATGTTATGCAGGAATTGTCTCTATGGATGATGGACAAGACCAGTCAGATCAGTATGTAGAATATGCTATAGAAAAAGGAGTGAATTACTTTGATGTGGCACCAACGTATGGTGATGCGGAAGAAAAATTAGGGATCTCCTTAAAACCGTACCGTAAAGATATTTTTTTGGCTTGTAAAACAGCACAACGTGATGCAGAAGGCGCTAAGGTGGAGATTCATAAGACCTTGGAATTGTTACATACCGATTATATGGACAATTATCAATTGCATGCGATTACTACGGTAGAAGAAGTAGAACGAGTTTTTCAAACAGGTGGAGCATTTGACACTATTCTAAAGAGAAAAGAAGAGGGGGTTATAAAATGCCTAGGTATTACTTGTCATAGTGAAGAGGCGGGACTACGTGCTATTGAGTTGTATGATTTTGATACCGTTTTATTCCCTACTAATTATGGATTGCATAAAAAGAAAGCATTTGGTACAAACTTGCTACGTGCGTGTAAAGAGAAGAATATGGGAATTCTAGGCATGAAATCTTTAATTGAACGTGCTTGGGAAAGTGAAGAAGAAAAGAAGGCAACTAAATACTTAAAGTCATGGTGTAAACCTATTCCAAAAGAGGAAGAAGCTTTTCGTAATGCAGCGATGAAGTATGCCTATACCATGGGAGCAGATAGTATTGTACCCCCAGGGAACTTTGAGTGTTTTTCTTATGCGGTAGAACATTCAGACACCATTTTAGAGGATATGACAGAAGAGGAAAAGAATCTATTAATACAAAAGGCAGATCAGATTAGAGAACGTCATTTCTTCTAATGAAATATGGTAGGTAGAAATGGTAGGGCATAGAAGAAAAAAAGCAATGAGATAGGGGGATTCTTGTGAAGGAATATGATGTCATTATAGTAGGAGCAGGACCAGCAGGGTTAGCAGCAGCTATTTACGCTAAGAGGGCAAGATTACATACATTACTTATAGAGAAAACAGGAATGAGTGGTGGACAGATTATCAATACTTATGAAGTGGATAATTATCCAGGAGTGCCAGAAATCAATGGATTTGAATTAGGAATGAAAATGCGAGAACACGCAGATCGTTTAGGCATAACATTTCAAACAGGAACGTTAAAGAAGCTTGTATGTACGGAGAAAAGAAAACAAGTGATTACGGAGGAAGAGACGTATCATGCTAAAACGGTGATTCTAGCAATGGGTGCAACGTATGCTAAGTTAGGTGTAGCAGGAGAAGAAACCTGTCTAGGGAAAGGTGTTTCTTATTGTGCAACTTGTGATGGGGCGTTCTTTCGTGACAAAATAGTAGCAGTAGTAGGGGGTGGTGATGTGGCAGTAGAAGATGCTATTTTCCTATCACGATTTGCTACGAAAGTATATGTGATTCATCGACGTGATCAATTACGAGCAGCAGCAATTTTACAAGAACAATTATGGAAAGCATCTAATATAGAAATGGTATGGAATGCAAAAGTCACAGAAATTATTGGGAAAGAAGTAGTCACAGGAGTGGAAATTGTGAATCTAGAGGGAGAAAAGCGAAGAGTAGAGATAGATGGAATCTTTATAGCGATTGGCTTACATCCAAATAGTGAAGCAATTGTAGATGTAGTGGCAGTGGATGAAAGTGGTTATATTGTAGCAGATGAAACAGGTGCAACGAACCAATCGGGAGTCTATGGATGTGGAGATATTCGTACCAAGCAGTTACGACAAGTAGTGACTGCTGTATCCGATGGAGCCAATGCCATTACTTCTATTCAACAATTTTTAATAGAAGAGAATTAGGAAATAGTTGGAAATTATGAGAAAACTAGAAAACCTCGTTGACTTTTTACGGTGTGCATGATATATTTATTATAGGTGTAACAAATTTGTAACAAATGATAATGGAATAGATGTTTGGAGGTTACTTGTGAAGATAAGAGTGAATAAAATTGCAATTACAGCATTGGCAACAGGAGTAGCAATAACAAGTTTTCCTATTACTACGTATGCACAGACTGCTTCTTCGGTGTTACCCGCAGCAGGGTTGGCATTAGTATTAGAAGATGGTACATCTTTAAATGATTTGAAACCGGGTGTTGAGGTTCCTATTGAACCACAAAAGGTTACGGATAGTCGCATTATTGAGAAGAAGGTAGCTGAGAAAGCTGAGAAAGAATACTTTTCTTCATTAGTGATTGCAGATGTAAATGGTTATGTAAATATTAGAAATTCACCAGATGCAGAAGAGGGTGAGATTGTAGGAAAGTTATACGATGATTCAGTTGGCGAATTAATCGAAGTTACTGAAGATGGTTGGTACTTAATGAAATCGGGTACGGTAACAGGTTATGTTAAGGCAGAGTATGTAGTGACAGGTGAAGATGCTGTTGATCTTGCGAAAGAGGTGGGATTAAGATGGGCTACCGTAGATACCACCACGTTATTTGTTCGTGAGGATGCGAGTGCAGATGCCCCTATATTGGGTATGATACCATTTGAGGATCAACTAATTGTATTAGAAGAAGTAGATGGCTGGGCGAAAGTGACTATGGAAGAAGGGGAAGGATATGCATCTATGGATTTCCTTACACTTCATACAGAATTTGTAGAAGCTGAGTCGGCAGAAGAAGAACGTGCTAGATTGGAAAAAGAAGAAGAAGAAAGACGTGTAGCCAATGAAGCAGCAGCAGCTATTCAAGCAGAGCGTGAAGCACAAGCAGCCGCTACAGCAGCAGCTAACGCAACCACTATACAACAAGAAAGTGCACCAGTAGAACAAGTTGCTACACCAGCACCAGTGGCTACTGCATCTGGAAGTGGTATGGGCTCAAGTGTTGCCAACTTTGCATTACAATTTGTTGGTAATCCATACGTATATGGTGGCACAAGCTTAACGAATGGTACTGATTGTTCAGGATTTGTTCAAAGTGTGTATAAGAATTTTGGGGTTTCTCTACCAAGAACTTCTAGTTCACAAAGATCTGCAGGTTATGATGTAGGTGGTATTGGAAATGCACAGCCAGGGGATATTATATGCTACTCAGGACACGTAGGAATCTATATTGGAAATGGAAGTATTGTTCATGCAAGTACTGCTAGAACGGGAATCATTGTATCCAATGCAAGTTATAAGACGATTTTATCTGTTCGTAGAATTTTCTAAGATCTTATAGAAAGTTCTACAAGAACACAATAGGAAGTAAATAAAAAACTCTATCAGTTGCGATAGAGTTTTTTACATTGTAGTGTGCCCAGCATGGACACAATCTAACGGGTTAAAGTCCCGAGTCTGCCCTAGTAGTGGGAAAGACATAGTCAATGACAAGGGTGTCCACCGTGAGGTGGAATCTGAAGGAAGTCGGAAGGCAAATCTCTGGTCTGACGAACAGAAATCACATAAGGCATTATATAGGGATAAGGCTGCTACAC
>JAWXVF010000060.1:0-14159 GCA_044425555.1 Eubacteriales bacterium | reverse complement strand
CTAACTCTAATGGAGATAAGTCTGGTTGTGCAGCTGATGCTTGAGCCATCCCCGTATAATCCCATCCACACCCTGGTTCTATTTCTGCAGAAGCCACCATATATGTTGCCACCTCATATAAGATACAAGCTGTTTCAAGAGTTGCCATTAAGCAAGCATCAAATCCCACCATATCAATGGGTGGATTCTCACTATCCCCCTCATATACACTTGTAAATGCCATATGCAATTCCTCTAATGTGAGAGCATCATTTCTATAATTCTCATCAAAGGCAACTCCACTAATTGAACCTCCTCCATGATTCCACAGATTCACCATCACCTTCTTAGAGGGGAAGTGTTCCTTACCATAGGCTAGGAAATCTGCAAACGTATCTGCTTCTCCCATATTAGCCATTGGTAATTCTTCTAGTAAACTCAACCCTGTATGATCGTATAAAAACCTCTGCGTCTTCTTACTATCCACAAACTCATTATGCCATTCTCTAGCTCCCCCTGTTTGAATATAAAACCCTACATTACTAGGTAATTCTACAGACATGAGTTCATACAGATCCCTTGTTCCAGCTTCACCATCTGTTTCTAGATCACTTCCACATAAATACCACATAATGATCCATTCCATTTCAGTATCTACTATGGTCATATCTCCCATGTTAACTAATCCATCTGCCGCCATATCTTCCTGTGGTTGTATATCCGTTGTTAGAGGTACTTGCTCCTCGTACACCACTGCACTAGTATGCTGTACTTCTTGCTCCTCACTACTACTATCCCCAAACAAGATACACAAAATCAAGTAAGCACCAATACAAGTAAACATAGTCTTCTTCTTATCTTTGAATAATTGCATTCCTATACATCCCTCTCTTACCTTCACTCCACCTGCAACACTCTATCCATTCATCTCTAAACTCTTTCTATACTTCTTCCATAATACGAAGCTTGCAATAGCAGCGACTACCGCCATGTATGCTGTCCCACTTAACTCAACTGCATTTCTCAATTGATTATTTACAGTATCCACATAACCAGTTCCGACTAATACGTGACATACAGACATTACAATCAGTGCAATCATACTTATTTGTGCTTTCTTACGCTCTTTAAATACTAAAAAGACAGATGCTACCGTTAACACAAATGTTACCAACATATATATTTGCATACCTTGTGCTTCTTCTGTAACATTCATAGCTTTCATTAATTTCACATAATCACTTATAGACATACTTCCATCTTTTAGATTATTCACAGCACTGTTACTACTGCCAACACCATATGCTAAAGAAGATATTACCGAATCCGATTGCAAATCCACCCAAGCTCCATAATTAATCATCCATCCTGTAACTACAATTAGTACCAACACTCCTAATTTCATCTTGTTGTTCAGTAGTTCGTTGACTATATTCTTCATTCTATTTCCCTCTCTTCTCTCATGTTCGGTAATTTATTTCCTATTTCTTCTATTACCTTATTACTCATTACTTCTGCAATACATGGTCAATACCATTTTCCTGACAGTAAGTGGCAACTGTGTAACTAGGAGTTGTTACGGTAATATTAGTGGGTTGATTCTCCTCCCCCTCTACTTCAGATGGATAACCAAAAAGCCCACCCTCAATGGTAGTCACACTCTCTGGAATATAAAGTTCTGCTAAATTTATGCACCTTTCAAAAGCACCCTTAATTGTGGTGACACCTTCTGGAATATTAACACTTGTTAAGCTACTACAGCCTCTAAAAGTATAGCTCTCAATCACAGTCACACCTTCTGGAATATTGATACTTGTTAGGCTACTACACTCAGCAAAAGCAGAGTATCCAATCGTAGTCACACCCTCTGGAATATTGATACTTGTTAAGCTACTACAGCCAGAAAAAGTAGATTGCCCAATCGTAGTAACACCTTCTGGAATATTGATTCTTGTTAAGCTACTACAGCCACTAAAAGCAGAGTTCCCAATCGTAGTCACACCCTCTGGAATATTGATGCTTGTTAAGTGAATACATTCCTCAAAAGCATAATTCCCTATTTCAGTAACACTTTCTGGGATGATTACACTTGTCAATCTACTACCTTCTGGAGGAATAACATTCCCATTTTCATCGACCCATTCTCTTCCTCCTCGATATTTCATCTCTTGAGCTAGCCCATCTAATTGACCAATATCACAGCCAATCTTAGTCACACCATTTGGAATTTCCAACTGTGACATGTTTTTTTGTGCATCTGCTACGAATTCATCAGAGAATCCCGTTAGCGTTCCATTTACATCTACTCTATATCCTTGTTGGAGATAGTTATAGATTTCTTCATCTGTTAAGGGTTCTCTTTCTTGCATAGTTACTTGGTTAACATTCGTATCTAATCCCTCTGTTCCTCCTTCCCCTATTGTGGTACTAGTAGCACTGGTGGTGTCATAATTACTCGTAGTGCTTTCGTTACCATCATCATCGCCCCCTAGCACTGCAAGTACCACTACTACTCCTATAATCCCTATGATTACTTTGTTTTTCATTTGATTACTCTCCTTTTCTTAACAGTATTCTTTTCCTATATAAGACAACTTTTACCTTGATCTATCTAACTTAGAAACTAATAGACTCCCTACCTCTTCTTATAATACACTAATATTCCGTTTTGTTTTCCATACTCATCACCCCCTATTTTCACTACACTCTCTTTCATGGAAACACCACATAATATGGATTATGTGGTATTGTTCTTGCAGATTCTCTCTATTTTCTGTCAACTATATTTTAATTTTTACTTTTTTCAACTTATTTTTTAATTTACTTCTCTTACTTCAACCACTTTTCTCTTTTTATAGAGATATTTTACTGGAATTTCTTGTAGAGATGTCTTTTTTGTGCTAAAATATATTAAATTGGTAGATTTTGGCTTTTCTTTATATTATAAAATACCACATAATCCATATTATGTGGTTGCCGTATTCTCCACTATCAATCCCATTTTCTCTAATTGTTTGTCATGATTTTCTCCACTTTCCATAGTATAGATTCTCGTCGTTTCTATGCTAGTGTGTCCTAATAGATCTGCTAACTTTCCTAAATCTTTATTCACTTCATAATAGGTTCTAGCAAATAAGTGTCTTAAGTTATGAGGAAAGACTTTACTGCTTGCCACCTGTGCCACTTCACATAAAGCTTTCATCATCTTCCATATGTTAGAACGATCTAACACCTTCCCTTTTTTCGTTACGAATACAGCACCACTTTTTATCTGATGCCCCTTGCAATATTGCACTAACTTTCTACACAATTCCTTTGGCAAGAAGATAATTCGTTTCTTACCCTTACATCTGACTTCACTTCTTCTAGTTGCTAAAGCTTCCACTGTAATATAAGGAAGTTCCGATACTCGAATCCCTGTTGCACAAATAGATTGTACAATAAGGGCAAGTCTAATATCTCCTTTTTTCTCTGCACAATGTACCAATCTTTCGTATTCTTCTTTTGTTAACTCTTTCTGAGGATTTTCGAATAATTCTCTTTGGATTTTCACTGTACGAACTTGTAATTCTATATGTCCATACCAATGTAAGAAGTGATTCATAGCTACTAACATGGAGTTCACACTCGTTGTTTTATACTGAGTAAGCAAGTGTTCTTTATAAGATAACACTAGTTGTTTATTTACCACTTGTTCTTTGCAATAAGATAGAAATTTTCTCACATCTCGTCTATACTTTTCTATGGTATTAGGAGTCTTCTCTTCCTCTATTAAATGTTGTGTGTATTGTCCTATGATGGTTTCCTGTTCCCCTAATGTGATATACATAATTACCTCCATTCCAAAGCGTTATCTTCTCTTATGTAAACTACCACAATTGTAACAAGTTCCCATGGAAAAAGCGACCGATTGCTCAGTCGCTTCTACTTTCCTTGTTATCAATTCACTACACCAAGGTTGCTCCATTTGATTGAATTAACTCTTGGTACCAATAAGCACTATCTTTCCAAGTTCTTACTTGGGTTTCATAATCTATATAGATTAATCCAAATCGGTCATCATATCCCTTCGCCCATTCAAAGTTATCCATAAGACTCCATTGGAAATATCCAATTACATGAACGCCGTCTTCTTTTGCCTTTAACAAAGCTTTAATGTATTCATTTAGAAAACAAATTCTTGTATCATCATGAACTTTCCCATCCATAGAAATCATATCATGGCACGATAATCCATTTTCCGAAATAAGAAACGGTACTTTATAACGTTCATACAAGAATTTCGGTCCCCAATATAGGGCTTCTGGAGTCACTGGCCAACCAATTCCTGTTTTGCCGTGTCCTACTTTATAAGGCACTTTTTTATAAATGGTCTTACTATCAGCAGATACGTAATCTCCACAATAAATATTTTGTCCTAAATAATCTAGTGGTTGGTGAATCAATTCCATATCCCCATCCTTAATATCTGGCATATCCTCTCCAAACAATTCATATGCTTTTTGTGGGTAATCACCTAAGAAAATAGGATCTCCCCACAAACCAATACGGGAGTGCCAATCTTCTTCTAAGAGATCAAAAGTTGCAAATCTTGCAGCCTCTATATCTTCCAAAGAATGTGTGTGTGGCATACAAAGTTTTCCTGTCATAGCAATCCCAATTTGTACGTCACTTACTACCTCTCTTAAAGTTTTCACTGCTTTCCCATGTGATAATAGTACATGATGCGTCATTCGCAATACTTCTCGTCTGGTAAAGTGCATTCCCGGTGCGTGTTGCGTATCCCAATAAGAGATTCCAATAAAACATTGTGGTTCATTTAAGGTGAAAAAGTGTTTTACTCGATCGCCCAATCGCTCTCCAATGACTCTTACGTATTGCGCGAACCAATTGGAACTTTCTTCATTCAACCAACCACCTTGGTAATATAATTCTTGTGGATAATCCCAATGAAACAAAGTAATGTAGGGAGTTATATTATATTTTAACAATTCATCTACTAGATTAGAATAAAACTCAATTCCTTTCTCATTTACTTCTCCAATTCCCTTTGGAAAGATTCTCGTCCATGAAATAGAAAAGCGATATGCCTTAATTCCCATTTCAGCCATTAATTTTACATCTTCTTTCCACTTATGATAATGGTCACAAGCTACATCTCCTGAATGTTGTTCAAATACATTACCCTTTGTTTTACAAAATACATCCCAAATAGACAAGCCTCTTCCATCTTCATATGCCCCACCTTCAATTTGGTAAGCTGCAGTTGCAGCTCCCCAAATAAATTCTTCCTTCATATATTGTCACCTCTACTATTGCATTTTTGCTTTATTTAAAACAACTCTTTCTCGAATATAATCTAAGTATAAATCGTAGTTAACAGATTCCTTATACGCTTCTAATTCTCCCCATAAGGTATCAAATGTTGCATCTGAATCTGCTTGAATTAATTTTGGTAAGATTTCTCCCCATTTAATATTCACTTTTGTTCCAATCTCTGCTTCATCTGAGTCTGCTGGTGGTGCAATATTATCATATACACCATAGAAAGCCGCTTTTCCTTCGCCCCATTCTTCATATTGATCAAATGGTACTACTGGGTCTGGCTCCCAGTTCATAAGACTTGAAGTTTTTCCAAACATCCAATATTCATAATACGTATTGTATTGTTCTTTAAATGCTGAAAAGTCATTATTTTTCAATTCATCTACTTCTGCTTTAATCACTTCTTTGCCATCAATTACATCATAAGTCACACCTTCTTGCCCTAGATATAATGCGATTTGACCACGTTCATCATCAAATCCCCATGCTAATAATTCTGCAATACGTTCAGCGTGTTCTGTGTTCTTTGATACAAATGTTACTTCCCATCCTGAATACCCTGGTACTGCTAATTGTGGAGAATCTAAGTTACTATTTGCAGGTCCATCTACAGCAATATAAATACTATCTGGGTTATTTGCATATAATTGTGCCAATGGACTCATAGCATCTTTCGCTTGGTATAATAATGCAAAATATCTACCTTGTTGAATCTTTTCTTCAATTAATGTACGGTCATCAATAAAAATATCTACTGAAATCAATCCTCTTTCATGAGCTTCACGAAATGTTTTTAACCAACTAATGTAATCATCATCCGGAAATCCATTTACTACCGGATATACATTGCCATCTACTTCTCTTGGTACTGCTAAGAATTCTAGCAAAGTATCTTCTAATCCTGCATTTCCTGTAGTAGTAAATTCTGTCGTTCCAAATGGAATCAATGGATCTCCATTCAATGCCTCTGGGAACATCGCTTTTGCATCTTCTAATGCTTGTAAAAACCCTTCTTGTGTTCTCATATCTGGCGAACCAATCGCTTCGTAAATATCCTTACGTACTAAGAATGTTCTATTCGAAATTAATCCTGCCTCAAAATCTGAATCTGATACAGAATAGCATGGATACGCATACGTATACCCATCATCTGATTTGTACCAATCTAATACAGATTGTTCTAGTTGATCCCCTAATTCTGGTGCCATTTCCATTAACTCATTATAGGAATATGAGTATTCTGGTATAGAGATTTCTTGCACTTGTGAATTCCACCATCCCATAGTAACTAGGTCTGGCAAACTATTTGATGCAATAAATAGATTCGTTTGTTCATTAGCATCTCCAATTGGTGTAATAAAGTTAATCTTAATTCCAGTTTGTTCTTCGATTAATTGAGATGCCAAGCTTTCATACGCTGGTGAAAACCAAGTTTCTGCAATATACCAATCAATTTCAATTAATTCCTTCTCCGTTGTACTACCATCATCATTCGCTGTACTGCTTGTGCTATCACTGCTACTTGTAGTCGTAGTGTCCGTATCATTACTACTTCCACAACCCGTAAATAAGATAGATGTTGCTAGTCCTAAGGCAAGTAACGTGGCTAATTTCTTTTTCTTAATCATATTTTCTCCTTTTTCTCTTAGAAACAATTCAATTATATAGGTAGAGCAATTTGAAATGTATTCAAATTGCTCTACCTTCTTGCTCTACTTATTGCTCTACTTATTGCATTTTTTCTTTGTTTAATTCTATTCTTTCACGAACATAATCTAGGTATTGATCATAGTCCACATTTTCTTTGTAAGCTTCTAGTTCCGCCCACAATGCATCAAATTCTTCATCAGAACCTGCTTGAATTAATTTTGGTAAGATTTCTCCCCATTTAATACCAACTTTTGTACCAATCTCAGCTTCATCACTATCCCCTGGAGGCGCTGTATTATCATATAGACCATAGAAGGCTACTTTTCCTTCACCCCACTCTGCATATTGATCAAATGGTGCTACCGCATCTGGAGCCCATTCTAAGATACTTGAAGTCTTTGCAAACATCCAATATTCATTGTAAATATTGTATTGTTCTTTAAATGCTGACATATCACTGTTTTTTAGATCATCAATTTCTTCTTTGATAACTTTTTCTCCGTCAATTACATCGTACGTTACACCTTCTTTACCTAAGTATAATGCAAGTTGACCTCTTTCATCATCATGTCCCCATGCTAATAATTCTGCAATACGTTCTGGGTATTTTGTATTCTTTGATACAAAAGTAACTTCCCAACCAGCATATCCTGGAACTCCTAATTGATGTGTATCAAGATTAGAATTCGAAGGACCATCTACTGCAATATATACACTGTCTGGATTGTTAGCATATAATTGTGTTAATGGACTCATAGCATCTTGTGCTTGATATAATAACGCAAAATATCTACCTTGTTGAATCTTTTCTTCGATTAGTGTACGATCATCAATAAATAAATCAACTGACATTAAGCCCATTTCATTTGCTTTTCTAAAAGTCTTTAACCAACTAATATAATCTTCATCTGGATTACCATTATTAGTAGGATAGAACACTCCATCAATCTCTCTAGGAATTGCCAAGAACTCTAATAATACATCTTCGAATCCTGTATTTCCTGTAGTTGAGAATTCAGTAGTTCCAAATGGAATCAAGGGATCACCATTTAATGCTTCTGGGAACATATCTTTCGCATCTTGAAGTGCTTGTAAGAACCCTTCTTGTGTTCTCATATCTGGTGAACCAATTGCTTCATAGATGTCTTTACGAACTAAGAACGTTCTATTTGATAAAAGACCTGCTTCAATATCTGCTTCTGATACAGAGTTACATGGGTACGAATAAGTATATCCATCATCTGATTTGTACCAGTCGAATACCGAATCCTCTAGATTATCTGCTAATTCTGGCACCATTTCAATTAATTCATTATAAGAATATGAGTATTCTGGAATAGAAATTTCTTGTACTTGTGAATTCCACCATCCCATGGTTACAATGTCTGGTAAACTATTTGATGCAATAAATAGATTCGTTTGTTCACTTGCATCTCCAATTGGTGTAATAAAGTTTATACGAATCCCTGTTTCTTCTTCAATTAACTGTGAAGCTAAGCTTTCTTCTCCAGGAGAGAACCAAGTCTCTGCAACATACCAGTCAATTTCAATAATCTCTTCTCCTGACGAGCTACCGTCTCCACTAGTAGTGCCACCACCACTATCATTACTACTTCCACATCCTGTGAATAATAAGGATGTTACTAGACCTAATGCCGCTAGTGTTACTAAATTCCGTTTTTTCATCATATTTCCTCCTCTATGATCATAATAATATATTCCATTGCATCATGTCACTTTCTATTCTTTGACTGATCCAATCATCATACCTTTCACAAAATATTTCTGTAAGAAAGGGTAGATACACACAATTGGTACTGTAGTTACAAACATAGTTGCCATTTGTAACGAGGTTGAGGTAAAGGTACTCTGTACTGTCGTCCCTGCTAATGCACTATATTTACTTAACTCTGATGTATTAATCATCTTGTAGAGATACGTCTGTACAGGGATCAAATCTGTATTACGTACTACATATATTCTTCCCATAAAGTAGTCATTCCAATTATATACACCATTGAATAAGGTAATAGTTGCAAGTACTGGTAGAGATACTGGCATAATAATCTTACAAAAAGCAGTAAAACTATTGGCTCCATCAATTTTAGCTGCTTCTTCTAAAGAATCTGGAATAGAAGCAAAAAACGATTGGAAAATAATTAAATCAAAAAAGTTAAACATAGTTGGGAACACGTATACCCAAAAGGTATCCGTTAAACCTAAGTTATTAATTAAAATATAGGTAGGAATTAATCCTCCTGAGAAAAACATTGTCACAACCCCCATTCTCATGTAGTTCTTACGACCTATTAGGGATTTTTGTGAGAAAGCATATGCCACCATTGCTGTAAAACATACATGAACTGGTGTTGCAATTAACGTTCTTAATATAGTCACTCCAAACGCTGTAACAATATCACTATCTTTAAATACTTCTATATAATTATCTAGGGTAAATGCTCTAGGCCACCAATATAATCCACCTTGGGCTGCATCATATCCCTCATTAACAGATTGAATAAATACGTACCATATTGGGTAAATCATCAAAAATGAGATAATTAACATAAACACAATAATCGCTACGTCTACTACTTTTTCCACTGTTTTTGTGTTTGTACGTTTTGTTGTTGCTATCATAGTAAACCTCCTTTAATATAATGTTGTACCTGTTAATTTTTTCGATGCTTTGTTGGCTCCAAACAATAACATGAAGGCAACAATAGAACGCATTAGACCAATTGCTGTAGCATAAGACATACGTCCATTCATAATACCCATACGATATGCATAAATATCAATTACATCTACTGCATCATACAACGTTGATCTTAAGAATACATATAGTTGATCAAAATTTGCTCCTAATAGATTCGAAATATTTAACACTAACAACACAGAAATAGTTCCCTTAATAGAAGGTAATGTAATCGACCACATCTTACGAAGTCTTCCTGCTCCATCAATAGAAGCCGCTTCATACATACTCTGATCAATTCCCGAAATCGCTGCAATATAGATAATAGCCGACCATCCTAATTCCTTCCACAACTCCGCACTTACTAGAATCGTCCAAAATCCATCTGTAGAACCAAATACATTCCTTGCAGAATCTAAAATACCCACTTTCACCAAAAGCCCTGTCAACATACCTGTTTCAGACAACCAATTATATAAAATACCTGAAACAATAATCCATGATAGGAAATGGGGTAGATAAGATACTGTTTGTACAAACTTCTTAAATCGTAGTGATTGCACTTCATTTAAAATCAAGGCAAAGATAATCCCTGCTGGAAAACAAATAACCAATCGATATAAGTTTAATCCAATGGTGTTCCACATAACTAAATTGAAGCGATCATCTTGGAAAAATTCAATAAAATACTTGAATCCTACCCAAGTAGAGCCTCCAATTCCTTTGGCAACAGAATAATTCTGAAATGCTATAATGATAAAATACATTGGTATGTAGTTAAAAATAAACATCCAGATAACACCAGGTATTGCCATCATTTGCAAATCGCGCTGTTTCCACATTCTCTTTAATAAACTTTCTTTCATATGTTTCTCTTCCTTTCTCTTACTATATTGATTCTTTAAGTGTAATTGTTTTCAATTCTAAATACAATTCCACAAATTTCTCTATAAGTGTGTTTTTTTCGGTAAAATTTTTTTCAATACTGTCTCTAACGAAATTTTTACACCCTTACTGAAAATCACACTCTTGTATTTATACTGCATTTTCTTTTACAATCACAAGTATTAATGCAACTTTATTCATATTTCATAAAAGAAAGGAAGATTTTATGCAAAACGATTATACACCACAAGGCAAGTTTATCATGCGTAATAATCAGAAATACTATCAGATTAGTCACGCTGAAACATTAAAGCCATTTTTTATTCAAGTAGCTTCTCCAAATAATATGTGGATTTTCATGTCCTCAAAGGGAGGCATCACTGCTGGTAGAGAGAACGCTGCCAACAACTTATTCTCTTACGAAACAGACGATCGCCTACATAGCAATTATGATACAGGATCACGTACTTATATTCGTACACAAGGTAAGTTATGGCAACCATTTGCACAAAATGGATGCGAACAATTCAACATTAGTCAAAACATCTATAAGTCTTATTATGGCAATAGTGTAATTATGGAAGAAGTAAATGAAGATTTACAATTAACATTTTCCTATGCCTATGAAAATAGCGAATTATACGGATTAGTAAAGACTTCTAATCTTGTCAATAATAGTAATGCTTCCATTGAGGTAGAAGTATTAGATGGACTTATGAACATCCTTCCACATGGAGTAGATGCCGATCTACAAGCAACTTTTAGCACTCTTGTAGATGCCTACAAAGCCTCCGAATTATTAGGAGAACGATTAGCGGTTTATTCTATGACCACGAAAATAAATGATACTCCTAATCCAATTGAAATTTTAAAAGCAAATGTTGCATTCCATACCTTTGCAAAAGGTAGTGTATATCTTACTCCTGATGCCATTACTGCATTTGCTAACAACACCTTATCAGAACTTAACCAAGAATGTTACGGTAAGAAATCTGCTTATTTTATTACTTACCAACATACGCTTTCGGCTTGCGAAACACTAGAATACTCTTTCGTTTTAGATGCAGGATTAGACCATAGCGATCTTCAAGCTCGCCACGCTTTTGTAGAAGCCAAGAAGTTTGATGCTATCTTCACTGATATCTCTCGTGGCACACAAGAATTACTAGACATTGTAGCTTCTGCTGATGGATTACAAGAAACTGCTGATGAGACTGCTACTGCTCATCACTTCTTAAATACCTTATACAATGTAATGCGGGGAGGAACTTTTGAACATGGATACAATTTAGATCCAAAAGACTTCCTACAATTTGCAGAGATTCGCAACCAAACTATCCATCAATATCCCGATATTTTATGCAAGGTCAAAAAATGTAACACCATTATTGAATTAAAAGAAGTTTGTGCAAGTAATCCATTGTTTTACCGTTTATCCTTAGAATACTTACCACTTTCCTTTTCACGTCGTCATGGTGATCCTTCTAGACCCTGGAATCGTTTTAACATTAAGTTAAAGAATGATCAAGGAGAGAAAATCACTAGTTACGAAGGAAATTGGCGTGATATTTTCCAAAACTGGGAAGCACTAGGTCTATCTTACCCTTACTATTACGAAAATATGGTTGCTAAATTTGTCAATGCAACTACCGCAGACGGTTTCAATCCTTATCGAATCAATCAAGAAGGAATTGATTGGGAGAAACCAGAACCAGAAAATCCTTTTGCTGGATATGGTTATTGGGGTGATCACCAAATCATTTATTTATTACGCTTATTACAAGGATTACAAGGACATTTCCCAGATAAATTAAAAGAAATGCTTTCTCTAGACATCTTTAGTTATGCAAATGTTCCTTATATTTTAAAGTCTTATGAAGAAATTCTAAAAGATAGTAAGGATACCATTACTTTTGATTTTAAGAAAGATGATGCAATTGAGGCTCTCGTAGACAAAGTAGGTAGCGATGGAAAATTACTATTCCAAAACGAGGCTGTATATACCGTTTGTTTAACAGAAAAATTACTCGTTCCACTTCTTAGTAAGATTAGTAATCTATTAGTTGGTGGTGGTATTTGGATGAATACCCAACGTCCTGAATGGAATGATGCCAATAATGCAATTGTGGGAATTGGTCTATCTATGGTAACTGTTTACCATGTAAAAGCGTATACTTCTTTCTTACAACAGGTCTTTGCTAAAGAGACTGGACATTTTGAAGTATCTGATACAGTGGTACAATGGTTTCAAGATACGTGTACTACTTTACAAAAGTATCATAACCAATATGAACACAATGAGAAAACAATTTTAGACGAATTAGGAACTGCTTTTTCTAAGTATCGTAACATTGTATATAATAAGGAATTCCAAGGAAAATCTTCACTAGAAGTAGTGGATATCTGTAAGTATTTAGAATATGTAGCCTCTGCCATAGATTATACCATTCACACAAATTCTGGAACAGTCTATGCAACCTACAATCTATTAAATGATGACTTTAGTGTTTCTCCAATGGTATCAATGCTAGAAGGACAATCTGCAGTCATCGGAAGTGGTATGTTATCTGCGTCAGAAGTATGTTCTTTATTCCAATCTATGGAACAAGATTTATACCAAGAACATTTAAAATGTCATACGTTATATCCAATTCACATGACTAAGAAATTCGCAGATAAAAATAGTTTGTCTAAATTCAAGGAAGAGTTAAAAGGGATTGTAGTAAAAGATACAAACGGAAACACTCATTTCCATTCTTCTATTGTAACAAGTAATATATTACAAGAAAAGTGTGCTAAATTAGGAGTACAACCTGAAATCACAAAAGCTTTACAAGAAGAATATGAAAATCTCTTTGGGCATAAGAAATTTACAGGGCGTAGCCAAGTTATGTACAAATTCGAGGGAATCGGTTGTGTCTATTGGCACCAAAATGCAAAACTTGCTCTAGCAGTGCTAGAAACTGTTCGTCGCACTCGTGAAAATGGAGAAAATGCTACTGAAATTTACGCTCTTTATCGTAAACTAATGAGTGGATTTATCTATCGTAAATCACCAGAAGAATGTAATGCGATTCCTATGGAACCTTATTCACACACTTCATTTAACGCAAGCAGTGAGCAAGCAGGAATGACTGGACAAGTAAAAGAATCTGTGATTATGAGACGTGGTGAATTGGGGATTTCTGTGAAAAATGGAGAAATTCATTTTGATAAATGGTTTATTCCAGAAAGTGAATTCCAAGAAGATGGTACACTAAGTGCTACTATGTATTCTATCCCTGTTGTATATAAAAAGTCATCTTCTACTACAGTGGATTCCATTTGCGTACAATACCAAGATGGGAAAACAGAAACCATCAACGAAACATTTTTACCAAAAGCTATTAGCCAAGAAGTATTCCAAAGAAGTACTACCATAGTGAAAATTACCTTCTTATTTTCCTAAGGTTTCTACGCTCTCGCTTGGAATATTCCTTTCATTCTTCCTTTTATGTATAAGCCAGGATAAACTTATAAAATTACAAAAATATTAAGAAAACTAAAATTTCCAGTTTTTCTTCAGATGTGCTATACTTGTGTAATAAAGTATGTAACAGTTCGGGAGGGAAATATGGCGAAA
>JAWXVF010000059.1:0-14553 GCA_044425555.1 Eubacteriales bacterium | reverse complement strand
AAAATTATAACCCAGGAGCTTCTATTCTCATTTCTACTCATTTAATCTCGGATATTGAGAACATATTAGAAGATGTAATCTTTATTAATCAATCCAATATAGCACTTATATCAAGTGTAGATGAGATACGAATGCAACATGGAAAAAGTGTAGATGAATACTTTAGGGAGGTGTACAGATGTTAGTGAAATTAATCAAATATGACTTGAAAATGTTCTTTCAAACTTGTGGTTTGCTTTATTTAATAGGAACCATTTTAGCTATAGGGAATGGAATTCTTGTACTAAGTTATAATCCTCTAAATTTATTTATAAACATGGGTGGTAGTACTATGTTAGCAAATAATAGTGGGGAAATGGAAAGGGTTTTCGTTGATTCCATGTTTACTATGGGGATGTTAGCAATCGCAGCGATTTTGCCAGTAGCAGTAATCTTAATTATTAGCCGATTTTATAAAGGGGTATTTGGTCGAGAAGGATATCTCACCAATACACTTCCTGTGACACACCATGAAATTGTTTTATCAAAGTTAGGGGCGGCTGTGATTTCTGCTCTTGTTACTTTGGTGGTGTACTTGTTGCAAATGTTATTATTTATGTCAATTGCTACGAAAATGGAAGTGTATTCTACTTTATCTAACACGTGGGAGTTTATGGTGCTATATCTGAATCTTATCCCTACGGTCACATGGATTAGTATTTTTGTCTTAGTAATTTTAAGTTTGATTAATAACTTGTTGATTGTTTATCTAGCAATCGCCATTGGACACATATTCCGTCATTATATTTTAATGAGTGTGGTGGTATATTATGGGATAAAATATTTGGTGTTACAACCATTGACAATCTTGATAGTAAGTCCATTTAATTTCTTATGGTTACCAAGTGATAATAGTAGTATGGAAATGGTAGAAATAGTGAATACTATAGTCTTTACTAGCCAAGTATCGTCGGTGGTCTTGTCAGTATTATGTTATTTTATTACCATATGGATTATGAAGAAGAAGTTGAATTTGGTGTAGCACGTAGTATAATAAGCGTAATTGCTTATAGATGATACTTACTGATTAGATAAGAGATAAGAATAGAAAGAAAAGGTTATTACTATGTACAATTTTGATGAGATTATTCAACGACAAGGAACTAATAGTGTGAAATACGAAGCTAGTAAGATGTTATATCCAATCTTACCAGATGACTTTATACCTATGTGGGTAGCAGATATGGATTTTGCTTGTCCACAAGTGGTGTTAGATGCTATGAAAAATAGATTGGATCAGAGAATATTAGGGTATAGTATAATAGTAGACCCAGCGTATTATGAAGCTTTGGGGAAGTGGATGAAAGAAAGACATCATTGGGAAGTAGACCCTAGAACAAGCCTCTTTGCTTCTGGTGTGATTACAGCATTACGTAAAAGTGTAGAGTATTTGACCAAGAAAACCGAGGGAGTGATTTTACATACACCTGCTTATCATCCATTCGATGATGTAATTCAAGAATATGGTAGAAATACGGTATACAGTAGATTGATAAAAGAAAATGGGAGTTATAGTATTGACTGGGAGGATTTTGAGAGAAAATGCCAAGATAAGAAGAATACGTTATTCTTTTTATGTAATCCTCATAATCCCACAGGGAGAGTATGGACAAAAGAGGAACTGATACGTTTGGGAGAGCTTTGTTTTGTTAATGATGTGTTTGTAGTAAGTGACGAAATCCATTTTGATTTTATGCGTAAAGGGGTAGAACATACTGTTTTTGCTAGTTTATTTCCTAATGAAAAAAGGATTATCACCTGTACAGCACCAAGTAAGACTTTTAATTTAGCAGGAAATGAATTGTCTAATATTTTTGTTGCTGACTCTCAAATATTACAATACTGGAAATTGAAACATTTGTTAGGACACCCTACCCCATTATCCATTGAGGCATGTAAAGCAGCCTATTTATATGGTGCTTCATGGGTAGATGCGTTAAACCAATACTTGGATGAGAACTTTCAAGTATTAGAAGAACGCATCGAAAAAGAATTGCCTAATATAAGTTTCAAGATTCCGGAATCCACGTATCTAGCTTGGTTGGACATGAGTGGTTGTGGATTTACTAATAGGGAATTGAAACTTCGTCTATCTCATGGAGGAATCCATGTACAATATGAAGGGGAATTTGTAGAAAATGATGAAGCTCATATTCGTATGAACATTGCTTGTCCCAGAAGTGTGTTAAATAGTGCCCTTGACAAAATGGTTGAGATTCTTGGGAAAGATGCCAAACCACCAACAAAATTTATAGAAGTAGGCGAAATCTTACCAGATGCCATGGTAGATACCAACCAAGCACAAGCTACTACTTTTTCAGAAATAGCAGAAGGAAAAAAGACAGTATTTTTATTTTTGCGATATGTAGGCTGTACTATTTGTCGTTTGGATCTTTATCATCTATCAAAAAGGTATCATGAAATAGAAGCTATTGGTGGCAAGGTAGTGGTAGTCTTACAATCTAGCTTAGAAAATATAATAGCTGAGAATCTTCCTTTTCCAACTGTAAGTGATCCTACGGGCAAGTTATATGAACAATATGGTGTACTTCCAGCAGCCAGTACTATGCAAATATTAGAAGGGAATGGTATTGAGAAAGCAATGGAATCAGCCAAGCTTGGAATGGAGCATGGAGAGTATGAAGGGAATGAATTGCAACTTCCAGCTACCATTGTGGTAGATGAGAAGATGGTAGTTACGTATGTACATTATGGAAATGGTGCAGGAGATATTCCAAGTGTGGAGGAGATGTTAAGTCATAAAGATTTGTATTTTACAAAATGTTAGATTGATGGATGTGTTAGCACTACTTTTAAGACTATTGATATCCATTACGTTTTATTTTCAGTTATAAACTCCTTATTATTTGTAGTATATTGAGTGAATATACGTGAAAAAATATAACTTTGCGCTAAGCCGATAAGACCAAACCATAGGAAGAAAAACTCCATAGATATTGTCATAGTGAGATAGTAAAGTAAACAGTAGCATGCTAAAAGGATAATAGTAGAGCCAAGATGTTTGATAGGCATAAATCCGGCTAGAAAAAAAGTGCGTGTTACGGTATTTTCAAATTGTGATAGCAATGGAAACAGGTAGATACTAATAAGTAAATACATACTGCAAGAAAATAAAAATATGTACATAAGTAGTGGCTGCTTTGATAAAGCAATAGATTGTATGAAGTAGAACCAATCTACTACTAAAATAAAGCCAACGATCAGAAGAAGTATCCAATATAATGTAGATGTTTTTAAGTGTGCACAAAAACATTTATGAAAGCCTTTTATAATAGAACCCTCATGGTCTCGAGCAATTCGAATTGCTTGACTATAAAAAGCTGTCATAGAAGCACCGATTGTTATAATTGGGATACTATATAAAAGGAATAAGAAGCCTAATATAGTAGCATCGACTAATTTGTTTACAAAGGAAAAAAAACGATTTTCGTATAGCATAGGAATCTTCTTTCATATTTTTTAACAAGTATAACATATAAGTGGTTAAAATAAAACGATTTTAAGTAGATACGCCTTGCTATTTGTCAAATAATCAACTATAATGTAAAAAAAATGGAATGAGGAGAAAGAGTATGAAAAGAAACGTAACTACAAAAATTTTGAAAGTATTAGCTGTAACCTTTAGTGTTTTGACGATGACAGCTTGTGGAAGTAATGAGACTTCTAGTGATTCTACAACCAGTACAAGTACGACGACAGATGCAGCTGTAACAACAGACACAGTCAAAACATTAGCAGAATATGATAAAGTGGATTCTTTTAACTACTTTAACAGTTCAGCTGGACTTGATGATGATGCATTTAATGCGTTAGAGCAGTCTACAATTATAAAAGAGTATACAGGTTATGACGTGACTTATACACAACAACCCGCAGGTGACGATGCGGATACGGCTATTCAGAATGCATTTATGTTAAAGCAAGATTATCAGGCAGTAAAAGTAAATAAAACACAGTTTTATACATTGCTTGCTTCTGGTGCATTACTTCCTATTACAGAATATGTAAATGCGTCTGAAAATTTGAAAGATGTTATTTCAGATGTAGGTTGGGGTACAGCTAGTCAAGATGGTGAAATTTATGGGATTCCACAGAAAAATGCATTTGCAGTTAATAATTACGCACTTGCCTATCGGTTAGATTGGTTATTAGAATATAATGAAAATAATCCATCAGATGAGATTCGTATCCCATCAGAAGAAAATGGATATAGTATGACTGTTTCTGATTTTAAAAAGATGTTACTATATTTTGCAACAAAAGTTGAAAATGGTGGAAAAGCATTTACCATAGACGTGAATGATATTGCAATATCTGCTATTTTACCAGCATTTGGAATATATCAAGAATGGGCAGAAGTGAATGGCTCTGTAGAATATATTGTAAATCAACCAGGGTTTGAAGAGTTTATACTTTATATGGAAGATTTATATGATGAAGGGTTGATTGCATATCAAGCTACTAGTGCAGAAACAGGAGCTGTGGCATCTATGGTTGCACGTAATACAGGTGTTGCCAAAGTAGCACATTGGCAAGCGTTGGCAGTAGAATCTGCATCTGCAGCGGAAGGCGAAGATACATCTACGATGACAGATGATGATATTAGTTATATTGCAGCACTTGTACCAGATGATGCTGATTCTGCTGAAGATGTGCGTGTATATGGTGTAGGAGGTTGGACTTATTATACGGTAATTCCAAGGACAGCCACAGCAGAACAAGCTGCATCAGTGGTAGATTTTGCAGATAAAAAATTAGATGTAGACTTCTTTAAATTTTTAGTGCTAGGTACAGAGGGTGAGACGTTTGAAATGATTGGAGATCAATATTATCCGATTCTTCCGAATTTCAATGATGAATTAGGATATAGTGATAAGTTTATGGATGGTGTACGTGAAGATGATTATGCAGCATATTGGTTATGTCGTACACGTAAAACAGCGGCACAAGATAAAATGTTTTCAATTGCTAATTATAATATAAGCAATACTGCGATTGAATCGCCAACTACACTTATGCCACCAAATGATGTATATGATAACGCTATTACTGCTACAAGTACAGAAGTAACAAACTACTTAATTACTTGGACTTATCAAACGGGTAGGACAGGTAGTATAGAAGAAGTTCAAAATGTATTTAATAGTTTTAAAGGAGAAGAAATTACAGCAGCCGTTAATGAATGGTATAGTATGTGGGAACAAAAAGATAGTTTTAATTCGGTGCGACCACGCTAATTAAATTTTAAAATATGAGGGTGGCAGAAATTTCTTATTGTTAAAGAATATATCTGCCACTTTTTTTGATAAGTGAAGTTGTAATTTGAAAGGAGTATTATATGAGAACATTATATGATATAAAAGAAAAATCTAAAAAGTCTATAAAACGAAAAGTGTTTATGGAAAATTGGAAAAAATATGGTGATTTAAGTTTTTTCTATATTCCTGCTATTGTGTTTTCGTTGATTTTTACATTTGTACCCTTACTAGGATTGGTTATGGCATTTAAAGAAAATCCTAATTTATTTGGGACGGATACGGCGATACAGGGGATTATTGAAGCAAAATGGGTAGGGTTTGCTAACTTTAAATCTATTTTTGAAAGTACAGTTTTTACTCAAGCATTGCGAAATACGTTAGTTATTAGTGGCTTGAAAATTGTAATTTTATTTCCTTTACCTATTATTTTAGCAATTATGATTAGTGAAATGTCAGGTAAAATTATTAAAGGAATTTTACAAAAAACAATGTATATTCCTTATTTACTCTCTTGGGCGATTATCGGAGGGATTTTTGCTGTCATTTTAAATCAAAATACTGGTGTTGTAAATTATATATTAGTGGCATTAGGGCATGAGTCTATACCGTTTGTTACTAGCAACGAAACTTTTCGAGGTGTATTGGTAGTCAGTCAAGGATGGAAAGATTTAGGATGGTCGAGTATTGTTTATATATCAGCTATTACAGCTATTGATAGGAACCAAATTGAAGCGGCTAAAATTGATGGGGCTACCAAAATGCAACAAATTTGTCATGTTATGTTACCAGGGATTATGCCAGTGATTGCTGCCATGTTAGTATTACGTGTAGGGGGGATAATGAATGCAGGATTTGAACAAATTTTCACACTATACTCACCATACATTCAAGAAACAGGTGATATTATTGGTACCTATACGTATCGTTTGATTCGTGAATCTTCCCTTGTACCACAATATGCACTTAGTACAGCGGTAGGATTTTTTAATGCGGTAGTAGCACTTATTTTAATTGTATGTAGTAATGTTATTTCGAGAAAATTCTTAGGAAAGGGCATTTGGTAGGAGCAATGGCAATAAGTACTACTTGTCTTGTGCCTGAGCGAAGCGAAAGGAATGGTATTAATTATGAAATCTACAGTAAAAAATATTCCAAAAGCATATGCGATTATGATGCTGGTTCTTAGTGGTTCGTTGCCAGCAATTCTTTTTTTAAGCATTGTTTTTGGAGATTTAACAGAGGTAACACTAATGTGGATACATCACTTTTATATAGGAGTAGTTCTTTTGATGAGTGGGGAACAAATTATTCGGATTATCCGTATTAGTAAGAGTGTAGAATTGAAAAAATTATATTGGGATTTTGAAAAAATTGAAATTTTCTGGTTGGTAAGTGTACCAATTACTTTCTTTTTTATGGGAAGTTTACCTTTATTAAAATGGTTCATCATTTTAAAAGTAATTAGTGTATTACGACTATTTAATGATGAAAATGTATTTCAGATAGTGGTAAAATCAATTTCTATTTTATTGGTAGTTTTTTTTGTTCTACCATTTTTAAATGTATTTTCAACAGCAATTAGTGCACCAGGTCAGTTTATTAGTTTTTTTCCGCAGAATATAGATCTTTGGGCGTTTAAATATGTTTTATCAGACAAAGGGTTATGGCAAGCACTTGGAAATTCTTTATTTGTTTCTATTGTTGGTACTGCTATTTCGGTATCTATTGTGGTAGCGGCAGCATTTCCGTTATCCAAGATGGATATGCCATTTCGAAAATCAGTAATGTTGTTTTTTACAGTTAGTATGTTATTTTCAGGTGGTATGGCGCCAAAGATTTTATTGGCTGATGCACTTGGAATTATGGATACGCTTTGGGCATTAATTTTACCTCAAGTAGTAATTGTATATCATATGATACTTTTAAAGAGCTTTTTTGAAACGATTCCACTAGAATTAGAGGAGTCGGCAAAGTTAGATGGTGCTAGTAACTTGCAAATTTTAACCAATATTATTATGCCAATAGCAAAACCTATGATTGCAACAATTACTTCATTTACTGTTGTCGTTTTTTGGAATGATATCAACAGTTCGATTCTTTATTTAACAGCAAAGGATAAATATCCGTTACCTATGTATGTACGTAACTTTTTAAATATGAATCCTATGGATATTGCACAATATGATGCACAGCTTTCTATTTATTGGGAACCTTTAAAAATGAGTTATATTTTCGCATCGATATTACCGATTATTATTGCTTATCCACTTATTTTTAGATACATGAAAAGTGATATTTCAGCAGGTGCAGTGAAAGGATAATGGGTATTAGATAATGAAATATGATATTGCTATTTTCGGCGGTGGAATTGGTGGTGTTCAAGCTGCTACAAGTGCGTGTGCTATGGGATGTACTGTTTATTTATCAGAAGAAACCGACTGGTTAGGTGGACAATTAAGTAGTCAAGGAGTTCCACCAGATGAGCATCCTTGGATAGAACAACAAGGAGCTACGAAAAGATATTTAGATTATAGAAAGCAAGTAAGAAATTATTATAAAAATCGTACCGATGCTACAGTAGAAACAAAGCAAAATGAAGAATTACATATAGGAAATAGTTGGGTTTCTCATCTTTGTCATGAACCTATGGTTGCAGCAAAGTTGTTAGCACAGCAATTGGAGCCTTATGAAAAAAAAGGTCTATTAACTATAGATTTTGAAACAAAAATGTTGGATTGTAAAGTTATCAGTGACACCATTGATAAGGTGATTGTGACTAATGGGAAAGAAGAAAAAGAAATTATTGCGGACTATTATCTTGATGCTACAGAATGTGGAGATTTATTACCTTTATCGGGAACAGAATATCATGTAGGTGCAGAAGCTAAAATGGATACAAACGAACCATCTGCACCAGAGGTGGCAGATGTAGCAGATATGCAACCTATTACATGGGTTGCGGCACTAGAATTGTTTCAAGAGGAAGCACCAGAAATGGAGAAACCAGCCATGTATGATGCTTTTGTGAAAACGGGGGTGCCTTATGGAGAAAACAAATTATTTAGTTGGGAATACTTTAGTGATGCTACACAACAAACTGTTTCTTTAAGAATGTTAGATAATGAGTTGGGTGATGGGAAACGTGGATTTTGGAGTTACAGACGTGTGCTAGACCCGAAACAATTTCAAAATGTAAAGAATGAAATGTCGTTATTAAATTGGCCACAAAATGATTATAGATTAGGGAATGTTTTTGATACGAATGATGCACCTATTCATTTGGAAATGGCAAAGCAACAAACATTATGTTTTGCATATTGGTTACGATATGATGCACCACGAAGTGATGGGGGAACAGGTTATCCTGTTGCGTTGTGCAAAGAAACTTTTGGAACTGAGAATGGTTTGGCAAAAGCACCTTATATAAGAGAATCAAGGAGAATTGTAGCTCATCATATTATTTGTGAACAAGAGGTATCTCGTAGTATTTTAGATAAGCCTACAATATATGAGGATTCCGTAGGGGTGGGTAGTTATGCGATGGATTTACATCCTACTACTAGATCTCATAGATCTTATTATGCGGCAACATGGCCATTTGAAATACCACTTGGTGCATTGTTGCCAATTCGAATTAAGAACTTATTACCTGCTTGTAAGAATATAGGTACTACTCATATGACAAATGGCTGTTACCGTTTACATCCCGTGGAATGGAATGTAGGGGAAAGTGTAGGTTATTTAGCGGGGTTTTGTGTGAAGAATAATGTAACACCAGAGAAGGTTTGGAAAGAGAGATGTTCAGAATTTTTACAAATGTTAGAAGAAAATGGAATACAAAGACATTGGGATTTTAAAGATATGGACATATAGTATATAGAAGGAGATAAAAAGATATGAAAAGAATTGTATTACTCCCATTAGATGAGCGACCATGTAATTTTAGATTTCCCAAAGAATTATTTGATAATGATGAATTTCAGATTTGTCGTCCGAATGTTCTTGGGGATAAAAAAACACCAGCAAATGTAGAAGATATTCAATCATTTATGGAACGTGAAGTTATGGAAGCAGATGGTATGGTTATTGCTATGGATACGTTGTTATATGGAGGTTTAATTCCATCGCGTTTGCATCAATTATCTGAAGAAGAAGTTTGTCGACGAATGGATATTATTCGTAATTTGCGAAAAAAGAACCCTAAATTAAAAATATTTGCTTTTTTATGTATTATGCGTTGCCCTAAAAGGTCAAGTAATGATGAAGAGCCTGATTATTATGAATATTATGGCGCTCAGATACATCAATTAGGAGCTTGTATTCATCGTCGTGAAAATGGTGAAATTGGATCAGAATTAGATGCAAAAGAGGCCAAATTACGAGAAGAGATTCCAGAAGCTGATTATTTGGATTACATAAATAGACGTGAGGCAAACTGCAAAATGAATTTACGAGCATTAGATCTAGTAGGGGATGGAACCATTGATTTTATGGTGATACCTCAAGATGATTCTGCGCCTTTTGGATATACGGCTATGGATCAAGCGAAAGTTAGATATGCAGTGCGTGATAAAAATTTACAGCAAAAAGTGTTGATTTATCCTGGTGCTGATGAAGTTGCAATGACATTACTTGCACGTATGTATAATGAATATCAAGAGAAGAAACCAGCAGTGTTTGTACAATATGCGTCGGAAGAAGCAGCATATGTAATCCCTTCCTATGAGGATAGACCTTTTGGAGAAAGTTTAAAAAGTCATATTTGGTCAGCAGGATGTAGGAGAGTGTACACAAGTGAAGAGGCAGATTTTATTTTGGCAGTAACAGCGCCAGGTGGTTCTATGCTTTCATGTAGAGTACAACCACATTTACATTTGGATTATGATGTAAAGCGAAATCTTCCAGAATTGATTGATCAAATTTTATGGTATATGGAACAAGGAAAACCTGTTGCAATTTGTGATAATGCATATGGAAATGGTGGAGATTTGGAATTATTACAAATGTTGAATTCGAATTATATGTTAGATAAAGTAGCAGGATATGCGGGGTGGAATACATCAGCCAATACATTGGGTACCGTACTAGCAGAAGCAGTATGTTTTCTTTATAGAGGTAGGGATTTACGACATTTAAATTTTTTGGCATTGCGATATGTGGAAGATTGTGGATATTGTTCTGTTGTAAAATTAAATATGCTACGCAATGATTTAGAAAGTATTGGTATGGATTATTTTAATGTGTATGAAACCGATGGACAAGCAGCAGAAATTGCTACAGAACAAATGAAAGATTTTGTAATACAATATTTATCTTCTATAGCAAAACACATACAGGTGGATAAAGTTCGGATGCCTTGGCGAAGAATGTTTGAAGCAGATGTTTATGTGAAATATGTTGAATCAATGTCGTTTGATTCGTAAGTTATTTCACAGTTAGTCATCAAAGTTTTGGATTAAATTAAAAAGATAATCGTTGTTTTGGTAGATGGGCGATTATTTTTTTATGGTTACAATGATTAGTAATGTTAGAATTAAAATTAATGCTATGTATTCCATAAAATCTCCACCTTTCTATGACTCACATAGTAGTGTGATGACTAACCGTTAACCGTTTATGGGTGTCTGCTAATAGAATACAACAAAATATGAGAAAGGAAAACATTTATTGTAGAATAAGTGTTTTTTTTATTAGCAAAAAATAATAAATAAGCCGACATACGGTGTACAGTGCGCAGTGTAAGTGAGAACTATCTTAAAAAATTTTCATGCCAATGAAACCTTTTCCTACTCTTAGTTGTGTTATTATTAGATGGCCATCAAAACAAGGAGAACGACAATGAGTGATGAAAAGCTTTCCTATCTAATAGATGCTTATTCAGATAGTGTGCTAAGGCTAAGTTTTAGTTATTTGAAAAATTTTCACGATGCCCAAGATGTGTGTCAAACAGTTTTTTTGAAGTTGTATTATATAGACAAAGAATTTGTAGATATAGAATATGAAAAAGCTTTTATCTTACATATTACAGCAAATGTATGTAAGAATATATTGAAAAGTTCGTGGAAAAAACAAAGGGTAGATTTTGAAAAAGTAAGTGAAATGGGAATAACTCAAATAGAAGAAGATAGTATATGGAATGTGGTTAATGAATTAGATGAAAAATATGGAACCATTCTCTATCTACACTACTATGACGGCTATAAGATTGACGAAATTTCAAGGATATTAGGCATGAAAAGTTCTACGATCAAAACAAGACTAGCACGAGGTAGAGAGCAATTGAAAAAGCTTTTAGGAGGTAACGATGGAAAATAATCTAAAAGATATGGGAAAACTTCACTTTACAGAGGAAGGGAAGAAGAATCTAATGAATTATGTAAAGGAAACTGCGAATCAAACTGTTAATCAAAAGAAGGTGTTTCAATTTAGTAATCTATTAAAAGTGTCTGTTATAGTTGCCACATTATGTCTGACCTCAATAACGGCATATGCAACAGGAATCTTACGTCCTGTAGGCGAGGTACTAGCTCCCCTGCTAGGACAAAACCAAGCACAAACTGAGATTATAGAAAAAATTGGAAGACCCATAGGAGCAAGTGATACAAGTAATGGGGTTACTATTACTGCAGAGGCCATTATTGGTGACCGGCAAAGTACGATTGTAGTATATACCGTAGCAAATGAAGATGGAAGTGCGTTTACCGTTTCCCAAGATCAGAATTTGGAAGACATATTTTTTCACATAGGTGATAGTGATACTAGTAATGGAACACAACTCGCACATAATGGGGAATGGTCTAGTGGTGGACTACATGTAATGGTAGATGAACAGGGAAGCTTAATGATTATGGAACGTCTGCAAACAGGTGGTGAACTGCCATTTGGTACCGTTGTACCAGTAAGATTTGGTGCTATGCAATATTATGATGTAGAAAATGGGATTACAACGTTAGTAGATGGAATGTGGGAGTTTGAATATTTATTCGATTATGAGGATTCATCTGTTCAAATTGAAGTGCATGAAGAATTTGAGAAAGATGGAATTACTACAATTGTAGAGAATATTCATATTTCGCCTATTGCCTTATGTGTAAAGTATCAAATGGACGGATTACCACAACTGAAATTTATTGAACCTAGTATGGAAGGGGCAACGGATATGGAGTTAGTAGGAGAAGGGGTTATGAAGATAGAGGAGGTGTATTTTTGTGAGGCGCCAATCTTTCTTAATAAACAAGATGGAACAAGCATGGAACTAGCAGAGTTATCATCATTTCTTGGTGAGGCTAGTAGAACAGAAACAAGAGAAGATGGAACCATTACATTTCTTGCAGAAACTAATGGTGTATTTGATGAGATTATTCCACTTGATGAGATTGTAAGTATTACTGTAGGAGAAATAGAAGTGTTCATGCCTTAAGGGATAGGTTGCAATAAAAAGTGACAAATTTAAGAACTAATCACTAGTGTTTTGTACTAGTGATTAGTTCTTTTACACTACTGCTTCAATTAATTCCTTGCCATTTACTGTGATATGGTTTATTCCAATTTGTTTGTTTTTGTTAAAATTAAAACTGAGTAAATACCCCTTTTCCAAATGATAATAATCTAGGTATTCCCATAATTGTTGTTCGCCTCTACTATGGTATTCGTTCCCATGCCAAATCTTCATTTCGATGATGAATTGTTCACCTAGATAATCTATAATCACATCTGTTCTTCGTAAATTTCTTGTTTGAGCTTCAATGTAATAATTGCCAACACCATTGATAATAGGCTTGAGGAATAATAAAAAGTACTTTCGTCCCTCTTCTTCTACAAAGGAAGATGTTTGATTGCCGTAGAGATCCGTAAAATGTTGTATAAATTTCTCTAATACGAGTTCT
Source organism: Eubacteriales bacterium (assembly GCA_044425555.1). Classification (GTDB taxonomy): domain Bacteria; phylum Bacillota; class Clostridia; order Lachnospirales; family Lachnospiraceae; genus JAWXVE01. The sequence continues at coordinate 1,349 of JAWXVF010000059.1, read as the reverse complement.
ATATTTAAATGACCATTTTGAATAAATTGATTTTGATCTCGTAGTGCAGAGGTATATAGTTGATTGGTAATTAATTCATCTGATAAAAATTGATCATATAATAGAGTTTCGAAAATACGATTTGCTATTACTACGTAACTATCTATCCGTTTTACAAATCCAAACATTTCAGCAATTTCTATGGCTGAATTTCTAGCGTTATAAGGAATACTTTTACCTGAAAATAATAACATGCGTACAAGAGAGTGAATCTCTGTAAAATCATACAATTTACTAACAAGGGAAGCAAATAAAGTATTGTTTTCATACAATAATAATTTTATAGCCATTAAAAACCCTTCTTTTGACCAAGGAGATTTTTCGTAAAAAGCTTCTGATTTAGATACTTTCTCATCTAGTAATTTACAAATACGTGATACAAGAAATGGATATCCTAAGGTGTAATCGTAAATGAGTTGTGAGAGTTCTTGAATATTCATGTTTGAATGTTTGTCTTTATCATACTCTGATAACATCTGAGTAATCTCAGTAGAAGAAAAGCTCAGTTCCACTTCAAAATCAGAAGCAATATTCCAAGGACTATTGCTTCTATGAGGGAGATCTGGTTGTAATTTACTCTTTAAATTTCTTATATCATACACACTTGCTAAAATAACAGATTGGAAAGTAGGAGTGGTATCTTTTTCTATATAGTGAAGGCGTAATTGAGATAAAAAATCAAGAAAAATCTCGTGGTTGCTAGAGTGATCCACTTCATCTATGAGTAATACGATTGGTTTGGGAGACTTGGCACACCACTCACTGAACACATCAAATAGAGTGGAAAGGCTAGTTTGTTTAGCTTGCATTAGCTTTTCTAATGAGAAGTGCAAATCTTGTGGAAAATCATTACATTTATGCAATAATTTTCGTAGAAAGACATTTGAAAACGATTCTTCAGATGCAAAGTCATTGTGGCTAAATCCTTGAAAATCCAAACGTATAACAAGATATTGTTCTTGAAGAAAATGTTCTAATTGTTTTAAAATAGTAGTCTTTCCATACTGGCGTGCCTTGTGAATGGTAAAATATTTCTGTTGATCAATCAGTTTTTTAATTTCTTCTAAACGTTCTGTCAAATCTACCATATAATGTTGATTCGGTGAACAGTTTCCTTCTGTATTAAAATGTTTGCCCATATATATATTCTCTTTCTAAAATAAAGTGATTGATATTAGTTTTGGTTTATTCATTGTACCAAGTCGCTAGCGCGACGGCTAACCCAAAGTACTGATTTTACCACATTTTCTTATTTATCTAAAAAAATAGTAGCGGTTTTTAAATATATCTTGTATTGTTAAGTTACCACA
>JAWXVF010000058.1:0-14574 GCA_044425555.1 Eubacteriales bacterium | reverse complement strand
AGAGAGAAATTGTCTAGTCCATAAGCAAGAGCTGCTGCTGTTGGTTCGTTAATAATACGTTGTACATCTAACCCTGCAATTTTACCTGCATCTTTTGTTGCTTGTCGTTGTGCATCATTAAAGTACGCTGGTACGGTTACAATTGCTGCATCTACTGTTTCTCCTAAGTAACTTTCTGCATCCGCTTTTAACTTTTGAAGAATCATTGCCGAAATTTCTTGTGGAGAATATTTCTTATCATCAATTACTGTTTTATGATCTGTTCCAATTTCTCTCTTAATAGAAGAAATAGTCTTATCTGCATTAGTTACTGCTTGACGTTTTGCAGGTTCTCCTACCAGTCTTTCTCCTGTTTTCGTAAAGGCTACAATAGAAGGTGTAGTTCTTACTCCTTCTGTATTAGCGATAACGGTTGGTTGACCACCTTCCATAACTGCCACACAACTATTGGTTGTTCCTAAATCAATTCCTATAATTTTCCCCATAATAACATCCTCCTAATTATTGTTCTATTATGTTTGTTTGCTCTCTATTTATTGTACAACTGCTACCATACTATGTCTGATTACGGTTTCGTTGTATTGGTACCCTTTTTGTAACTCTTGTGCAACTATTCCTGCTTCATATTCTTCACTCTCTACTTGCATCACTGCATTGTGATATTCAGGGTTGAACTCCACTCCTACTGCTTCAATAGTCTTTACACCCATTTCTTCTAAACTTCCAAGCATTTGTTTGTAGATCATTTCCATTCCTTCATAGAAGCTTCCCTTTTCTTCTTCTGCAATACTTTGTAATCCTCGTTCAAAGTTATCCACCACTGGAAGTATTTTCTCAACAATATTCTTTGCTCCCATATCAAACATCATGGCTTTTTCCTTATCAGATCGCTTTCTAAAATTATCAAACTCAGCCATTTGACGCTTTACTTTATCTTCTAATTCTGTTATCTGCTCTTTTGCTTTGTCTTGCTTCTTATCAGAACGAGATTTCTTCGCTTTCTTTCCTTTTGTCTCACCCTCTTCTTCCTTATTGGTGTTTTCTTCTTGAGACTCTTCTACATCGTTAGATTCTACCATTTCTTCAACTGCATCCACATTTTCTTCCTGAGTTTCTAGTATGGTTTCCTCTTGTGTTACTTGGTTCTCTACCTCTTTCATAATCCTGTCCTTTCTATCTTTATGACTTTTTATCTTGTGTTACTGATCTTCCTCACTTGTCTTATACAGACTTTCTAATTGATTCGTCAAATGCTTTAGTGCATCTACTACCTTATCGTAATCCATCCTCTTAGGTCCAATAATTCCTATAGAACCCTTTACCCCTTCTTCTAATTCGTAAGTAGCTGTGACTACGCTACAATCTTTCATTGTCTGAATAGGTGTTTCATCTCCAATAAACACTTGGATTTCATTCCCATGGTTACCATCTCTAGTCTTTTGCATGAACTCTGTCAAGGAGTTCTTCTCCTCAAATGTATGGATAATCTCACTGGCACGTTCTTTATCGCTTAATTCTGGATATTTAAAAATATTATTAGTACCACTTGTATAAATCTCTAGATCATCATCAGACTTAATGGCATTGGCTACTGCATCCATTACATTACTTACAATCTCACTATGAATCCCTGCTTGCTGTTTGAGTGCTGTAATCATCCCTAGATTAATTTCTTCCATGGCCAACCCATTTAGATGGGTATTGAGCAAAATATTTAATTTTAATAAAGTTTCATCATCTAATGGCTCTTCTACTTGTATAATATGATTCTTAATCACATTCCCTTCGGCTACAATCACTGCTACTATTTGCCTATCATCTACTTTCGATAACTGAATGAATTTTAACTTGGTTCCTTGAAATCTTGGAGTAGAAATCATCGTTGCATATTCTGTGTTCACTGCTAATACTTTTGCCACTTGCTTTAACAGATGTTCCATCTTCTCTTCTTTTTCTAGAAGCATCTCCTTCATCTGTTGTACTTCGTGATCCTTTTGAATCATCATACGATCTACATAGAGTCGATACCCCTTATCCGAAGGAATTCTTCCAGATGATGTATGAGGTTGTAAAATATATCCTAATTCCTCTAAGTCAGACATTTCGTTTCGAATGGTTGCAGAGCTTAGATTCAAATCGGTGTACTTAGAAATCGTTCTTGAACCTACTGGTTCTCCTGTTTCTAAGTAATTACGAATGATTGCTTGCAATATTTTCGTTTTCCTATCATCTAATTGCATCCTGCCACTTCCTTATTGTGAATCTTCCCACTAAAACTTTTTATTATTAGCACTCTTTCTGGTTGAGTGCTAATAGGTCTGTAAATAAAATATCATTAACTGATGTTATTGTCAACACTTAATGATAAATTTATTTATCTTTTTTGATTATTTCGTATATAATATGCTATCATACATAATTAGGAGGTGCTTATGGTGCAGTCCATCAAAATGGAAAAGTCTTAATTGAATTAAAAAGAAATACAAATCAGTAGTGTACAAAAGAAAAAGTTTATATCAAAATCTTACTCCCAATATGTACACCCCAACCCAAACAACTATCAATGAATTGTAGAGAATCTATATCATGGCTCCCTCTCCAATTACATGAAACTCATTTAGAAAGGTATATTTATTATGAAACAATTCACACTCTCTCTTATTACAATAAGTGTTCTACTAATCCTCACAGGCTGTACCACCAGTACAACTCTTCCACACGAATCATCCCTGCCACCACTAGATTCTGTGGAATCAAGTGCATCACAAGAAAGTGCCTACACTCATTCTTCCATAGAGCTAGGTGCATTGGATTCTAATTCCATGTTTACATCACGAGATTACGATGCTAGTTACGATGAAAGCACAGCTACGAAAATCCAGTTAGGGGAAGATACCATTCGTATTACAGAAGAAGGAGTCTATATCTTAAGTGGAACATTAGACAACGGACAAATCATCGTGGAGTTACCTGCACAAGATAAGATACAATTGGTGTTAGATCAAGTAACCATTCACTCCGCCTCCTCTGCTCCCATTTATATAAAGTCTGGCGATAAAGTATTTATTACCCTTGCTCCTAGTAGCACGAACTTATTGTCAGTATCGGGAGCCTATGAACAAATAGATGATAATAACATAGATGGTGTTATTTTTTCAAAAAGCGATCTTACCTTTAACGGCACAGGAAGCTTATCTATTCAAGCAACTTACGGACATGGTATTGTTGGAAAAGATGATGTGGTTTTTACTGGTGGAACGTATCACATTGCAGCACAAGATCATGGAATCTGTGGAAACGATAGTATTCGCATTGCAGACGGTGTCTTCCATATTAATTCGGGAAAAGATGGAATGCAAGCAGACCATGATGATGACCCTACACTAGGATATGTCTATATTAGTAATGGGAGTTATTCTATTCACGCACAGCAAGATGGGATTTCAGCTTCTAGTACTTTACAAATAGATGGAGGGGATTTCTCTATTGCTAGTGGCGGTGGATTTGAACAAGTTCTCAATATCATTACTAAAGGAGAAGGACCTGGCAATATTCCTCAAGTTACTGATACCCTAACAGAAAGTATGAAAGGTCTAAAGGGGATGACAATTCTTCTTATGGATGGGATTTTCCAAATCTCTTCTTATGAGGATGCCATTCATGCGAATGATGAGTTACTCATACATGGTGGCGAATTTCACATTCTCTCAGGAGATGATGCACTCCATGCTGACCATACTGTTACCATATATGATGGAACCATAGTGGTAGAAGATGCTTATGAAGGAATAGAGGGAATCTATGTAGTCATACGTGGTGGCGATATTACACTAAACGTATTAGACGATGCTATCAATGCCAGCGAAACGGATGGTTCTATTACTATAGAAGGTGGCACTATTTTCCTAATCGCTTCCGGAGATGGTGTAGATTCGAATGGTGACTTTTTCATGAGTGGAGGAACTCTCGTTATTGATAGTAACCCCATCTATTCTGGTGGTGATGGAGCTATTGATATTACTGGGTCCACTCAAATAACCGGTGGTTCTATAACTGATGAAAAGGGAAATGCTATTAACCTAAATTCTAGCTCCAGACAAAGATGATGATAATCCTAGAGGGGCATTCCTTTGCATACTAGGAACACCCCTCTTAAAAGTATATTCTTTCTTAATAGGTGATTAATGGTTCTATTTACTTACTAATAGATGCTACCATTAAAGCAAGCACACCAATTTCCACCTCTCGTTCATTTAATTCTCTAGCAGAAATGTGTTCTATGATTCCACGTACCTCTACTTTTCGATTCTTTCGATAATCTTTTGGTAACACGATATAGGTAGTAAACGGAATATCCCAATGTGCCGAATAAACACTATCGCAATCACTAGTATATTCAATAGATGCATGAATTTCACCATGAATGATTAATTTATTTCCAAATAATCGTTGACCCTCGTTAGAAATACCATCTCTTACTTTTACACAATAATGATCCATAATTTCAATACTGGCTGTCACATCATCTAGCGTTTGTAAATCCGGTTTTTGACAAGGTATCGTCACTTTTTCATTCAAAGAGATTTGCTTAAAGTTAGAAATGTCTGCTATGATCGTTGTCTCTACCCTTTCTGTCTCTCCCGTTCCTTTTACTCCGTCGGAGAAAATATATTCATATTTTCCATATGCTTGATTCGTAAGTTTTGTATCACAAGTACCACTTACCACCTTGGCACCATACATCACTTCTACTACTTCTCCAACCTTGATTGCACCTACTATGAAACCATTTGCTAAATCAACGGAATTCACAACTGTTCCATTTAATGTGACAGAACCTTCTACTAATTCCATGGCATTTGGTAAGATATCATAAAGTTCTACTTCATTGAAATCCATGTTTCCATCATTGATTAAGTTCACCGTATACGTTACTACTTCATCTAAAGAAGCACTTTTTACAGAAACGGTTTTCGTAATGGTTAACTCTGCCACAATAGCTTCTAACTCTACTTCATTGCTTTCTGCAGTAATGGTATGATAACCATCTTTCTCTTCGTAATCAGCGTTCCCTTGTGCTGTGTTTGTAATTACACCACCATCTATAGTCTTTAAAACCGTTGCATCAAAGGTAATCATTACTGATTCTCCTTGTAAAATTTTACTAATTTCAATGCCTGATGTGATATTATCCTCTGGCATTAATTTATCGTCTATGGTTACACTTTCTTCTACAAAGGCTAATTCCTCTGGTAGAATATCAAAAATGGTTATATTTTCAAGGGTGACTGTTCCATCGTTTTGCACTTCTAGTTCATAGGTAACTGTGTCACCAACAGCTACTAAATTGTCACTTACTGATTTTATTATTTTCATAGATTCTTCTACTTTCGTTACAATATGAGTATTTGAATTGATTGTTTTACTTCTCGTTTCTCCTGTATTCTCATTCGTAATGGTATAGGCAATAGTTGCTGTATTGTCTAATTCCTCGCCTGCACTTTCGTTTACCCTAAGTTCATAGGTTACGGTAGTGGTTGCAAATCCTTCCACGGTTCCAATCTCAATTCCTTTTGCAAGGGTTAGTAAAGGTTTTTCTACGCCATTTATGGTAATAGAGCCTTCCTCAAAATCATATCCTGTATCATATAGATCTGTTAAGATTACATTAGTTAATTGTAAACTGCTACTATTTTTAAATTGAATGGTACATACTACCACATCACCTATATATGCTTTTTCCACATTTGCTGATTTCACTACCTCAGTTACAGGTATTTCGACTATCATGATACTCACTTCATTAGAAGGTGTCTTCTGATTCACCGAAGTATTTCCTACCTTTTTCGTATAATTAGTGGTCGCAATATTGGTAAATTTAAGATTCTCTGTAGTTGCAATCACTTGAAAAGTGACTACTGCCGTTTCTTTACTTGCTAAGTCTGGCAATGCAATGCCTGTTAAAGGGCTTTCTCCTTCTTTTTGCATATCATTTACCACCACACTATCTTCTACAAATGCCACGTCACTTCCTAGCAAATCTTCTAAGGTCACTTCTGTGATTGTAGTATTTCCAAGATTGGTAATCTCCACTTGGTACGTTACTTGGTCACCGATTGTTACTAACGTTTGATCTACCGATTTTACAACACTAACACCTTTTCCTAAGACAACCGTTTCCACTTCATTCGATTCTGTATCAGGTACTAAAATGGTGGAACCAGAATCCTCCACATGATATTCATAATCCAATACTGCTTGATTCTTAATCTGGAAATCTTCTTCATAATCTGTACCAGTAACTACTTGGAAGGTAATGGTTATTGTATCGCTCGCTTCCATATCTTCAAGAAGAATCGTACTAGTAGGCGTTTGTTTTTCCTCTAAAACACCATTGATCATAAGGGTTCCTTCTACATAAGTTAGCGTATCGTCTAGTAACTCTTCTAGGATAATATTTTCTGCTGTTTGATTCCCAATATTTTCTACTACTATGGTGTAGGTTAACACTTCCGTTTCGTAAGTTTCACTTCGATCCACTTGGTTGGTAATCGTAAGTTCTGCTCTTCGTATTTCTATAGTTACTTCATTGGATCGTTCTGTAGACACCTCTACTCCATCTAGATATTTAGTGATTTCTGCCACATTTGTTGTAATATCCCCCTCAGGAATACTTACTAGTTCCACTTGAAATATGACTTGTTTCGTCTCACCAACTTCTAATTCACCAATAGCAACTCCTTCATTAGGGTCTGCCTTTTCCATTGCGACTCCATCTACTTGAAGAGAGCCTGCTACAAATTCTCCTCCCTCAATATCAGAATCGGTAAATACTATTTCGTCTATGGTAACGTTTCCATTATTTTCTATTGCCACCGTAAACTCCACCACATCACCAACTGTTGCATACGATACATCTGCTGATTTCGTAATGGATGTTAGAGTAGATAAAGCATCTATCTGCATTCCAACACTATTAATAAAATAGGCATCGCCACTTGTAGTCATACGAAGGACTGCCTCTGATTGAAGATTGGTCATAGAGTCAGAAACATCAATATTGGTAATATCCCATCCTTGACGTCCACCTACCATATTCGTACCCAAAAAGGCATCTGCATTACGATCTCCAAAAGTCCCTGTAGTATCAAGATTCCCATTATCGTCATTAATCTGAGAACAGAAGAAATTATCTTCTGGATTATTTGGTCCAGAAAGTTTCACTAGATTATTCACATCTGATCCAAATTGTAGGCTATCTCCTGTTAAGTCTGCATCTCCCTCTTGTGCCGATACTAATAACCTAGTATTACACTCACCATTTTCAGGAGTTAGGAAACCACTAATGGAAATATCGTTTGGTTCCGTTGCACTGTTTCTAATAAATTCATTTCCTTGCCAGATATACATAGAACGTTCGGTTAAACTAGAATCTTTATAAACCACTGCTAGGGTCCACCCTGCATGATTGTATGCTCCATTTTTCGTGCTATCAGGTTCCGTTATTCCTGTAATTTTCTCTACACTATAAGTTCCTGCACCCATTGATTTTACAAGTTCTGTTACATCCGTTGAATTTGAATAAATTCTACGAACATCCTCTGAATACACATATTCTGTTATATATTCATTGTCTGCTGTTATCTCATATGAATTCCCATCTGGTACGATAAATGTGACAGGTTGTTTCATCTCCTCTGTAAGGTCTGTTACTTCTCCATAATAATCTAAATAGAAGAAACCACCCCATATAAGCTGTGCCCGTAACACTTCACTATTCTCTGGAATCACTAGGTTGGCAGCAGATCCATTTTTATCAATGTCTAGGGTTGTTCCCTCAGGAAAGGTTCCCACCTGTTGTGTTGTATCTAATGATATAAAAGCACCAAGGGAACCTTCTACCCCTGGTTCATTCTCATCACTGGCTTGACTTAGTCCTACAGTATTCCCTGTATAGGTCATACCCCCTGTTTCTTTTGTGCTATAGATTAATTCTAAAGCCATTTTTCTCTCCTTTTCTTATTTCGTATTTTAATGATCACTTATTATTTTATCTTGAGTAAGTTGCATAATTTCTTTTATTTTTAATACAATCCCTATCATTTGGAACATTAACAAATGTTGCTTCTTTACAACATTTTCGCTTCTTACAAACGTTGCATTGACACTTAGGGCTACATTCTATTTGTGGTTCAACTGGTGTATGGTGTTTGCACGATACATGAGGACATTTTTCATACTCCACATAATATCTATTCGGTCTTTTACACGGTTGATAGCTATTGTATTCACAAGTATCACAATTTCCACCACCTGTTTCAATGACCATTTCATCTCCAACCACCGCTTTGTTCACAATGATTTTATAATGACTCTCTTCTTTTGCACAAATATCAAATTGATAGAAGCCTTCACAGTCTGTCACTGTATGTGCCATACCAATATATTCACATTCACATCCATTTCTCACTACTTTTACTAATTTAATTAAGGTATTTGCCATAGGTTTCCCCTGGCAATTTACGATTTGTCCCCATAATCTTTTGGTTAGGAATTCTTCTACTTGTACGTCCGCTCTAATTTCCACAGCATTGTTACATGGATCAATATTAATATCAATTGAATTCCCTAAAATCCCATTATTATCATTCATAAAACATCTCCTATTTTCTTTTTATTCACCAAGCGTTACATTAATTAATAACATAATGCACTTTTGTAAGTGCCTACTATCTAACATCCGTGTTTCTATATCTTCAATATAAGCCGTTACTTGTAATTCATCTTGGTAATCACATACACTTCTACCATCTATTGTTTCTGGCATAATTACAAAGAAGCTTCTATGGCTTTCAAAATATTCTCCATGAACAGGTTGTGTGCAGTGATCGCCTACATAGGATGTCTGTTCACAAATACTTAATTGTACTAACAATTTAATTCCACTTAATCTTTGCCCTTCATTCGAAACACCTACTTCTGTTTCAATGATTTCCATGTGTTCTACATCAACTGTAATGGTGGTTCCTAGCAATCGTTCCATGGACGGATTATCCTGACTAATTTCTTGCACTTCATTGATGATTTCTTGCTTAAATATAGCAACCTCTTTTGGTATTACATTTCCATACAATTGTTTATTAATATATGACATTTTTCTCCTCCTAATTTACTTCTACCTGTGCTAAATAAGTGATATTTCCAAAAAAGCGAGTGTCGCTCATCTTTTTAATATAAATATCTTCTATATAGATTTCTGGCTTCGTAGTAGTGATATTTTTAAAATCTTTTGGTAAGACAATATAATCACAAAACGGAATTACTACGTTGTAACTATCCACTTTGTTATCTGGACTATTTGATATATAGGAAGTTTTTAGTGTAAATTCCCCTACTAATAACAATTTTTTTCCAGTAAGTTCTTGCCCTTCTTCCGATATTCCCACTGAAGTTTTTACGATTTTATAACTAATTAATTCTACGTCTACATTCATTTTTAATATTTTATCAATACCATATTGATCCTTTTGAATTTGAAAATTAACATCTAAGGTATTTTGTTTAAATGAATTGGATTGTGGAACGACACAATTACCTATTGGTAAAAGTTTTTCTCCACTAAATTCGATTAAGTTCCTAATGAATTTCCCCATGCTTTCCTCCTATATTTACACTTTGCGATTTTATCTGTTTATATTTCTAATCCTATTTACTATATGCTAATAAGAGGGAGTTGGTGATAGGAATATGGCTTGACAGACAATAAAAAAACCTTACCAATTTTCATTTTAGAAAATCAGTAAGGTTTTTATCATATAAATTATTTAATTAAATGGAATATTGCTCTACACTGAATAGATCACAAAGCATAACTTCCTCGCTTAGAACCAGTAGGCAATACAAACATTTTATAACGATCTTTTGTAGCCTCTTTTAAACGCTCCATTGCACCTAATAATCTCTGGAATTCTTCTTGTTCTACACTCATAAACGTACGAAGAGTCGGGTTTAAATGGTATACTATTTCCGTTATCCATACTAACTCTTCCTGTAATGATTCTTCTGTTATCTTACTGACTAGATGCCCTACTTTACTTGCCACTTCATCTGAGAGAATCTCAAAATCACACGCCACACTCTTTCTTGGATCTTCTCTTAGAAAAGAGTACGCTTCATACTTACTTCTATACATTCTATAATCCCTCCAATGATTCCTGTAACGCTTTTATATAGTGTATCACATCAAATCCATACGTCTGACTTAATTGTTCTCTTTTCACTTGATTCATATTCCCTAAATACGTCACTTGCCCCTCTCTTAGAAATAAACCCTTTTGAAAAAAGTGAAAGGCGGTACTCACATCATGTAATACACCAATTACAGAATGTTCCCCGTCACTACTCCATTCTTCTAAGAATTCAAAAAGTTCCATTTGACTCTTAACATCTAAGTGATTTGAAGGTTCGTCTAATAAAATAATCTTTGGTTCTTGTGCAAGTGTTCTCGCTAACAATACTTTTTGCATCTGTCCACCTGATAAAGTTCCAATTTCTCGATCTTTCAACCCTATAATCCCCACTGCCTCTAGGCAATACATGACATACTCATGATGTGTTTCCTCTATTCTAGCAAATACATTCTTAGGCAATTTTACATAACGCCCAAGCATAACGGTATCGTACACAGAATAAGAAAAATATACATTAGTATTTTGTGATAAAATAGCCATTTCTTTGCCTAATTCCCAAGCACTAATATCCTTGATTTCTTGATTGCAAAGTCTGATACTTCCCTCATAAGGAAGCAATCCACCTACTGCCTTTAACAAAGTCGTCTTTCCACAACCATTAGCCCCTAATATACAGAGATTTTGTCCTTTTTCTAATTGAAAAGACACTTGATGTAGGATTGTTTTCCCATCGTATCCACAACTTAGATTTTCCACTTTAAGCATGAGTTCCCCCTTTTGCCTTATGAAAGAATACATACAGAAAAAAAGGTGCTCCCATAAGTGCTGTTACAGCACCCACTGGCAAATCAATAGGATTAATCAACACCCTTGCAATAATGTCCGCTGTTACCATAAAGATTCCGCCAAAGAATGCAGACATGGGGATGACCCAAATATGTTTCGCCCCAAATATACGTCTTACAACATGGGGGGCAATCAAATCCACAAACCCTATAATGCCCACAAAAGATACAGAAACTCCTGTTAGGGCTGCTGATAATAATAATAACGTCCATTTTGTTTTCTTTATATCTACTCCCATGGAAAATGCTTGATTTTCCCCAAATGCTAATAAATCTAATTCCCTTACTCTACACATTAATATAAATATACCGATTACAGATAAGATAGTAACTACCAAAAGCTCAAGAGGAGCTTTCCCAGAAAAACTCCCCATTTGCCAAAAGGTTAATCGTTGCATATTGTCTCGAAAGGTGGCGTTTAACAGAGTAATTACTGCATTTAAAAATAAAGAAATTACCATTCCAATCAACACAATTGTAAGATTTCCCATATTACGATCAAATTTACTTGCTACTATAACTGTAAAAACTACCGTTATCATTCCTGAGATTATCCCTAACATAGGGAGTGTTAGAATCCCCCAAAAAGAAACTCCTAGAATCATCACAAATCCTGCTGCCACAGAAGCACCTGCGGATACTCCTAGTGTATAAGAAGATGCCAACGGATTTTGCAATACCGATTGCATTACACTCCCAGAAACTGCTAACCCTGCCCCCACCATAAATGCTAACAAGGTACGTACTGTTCGAATATTCCACACAATACTAATTTCTGTTTCTAGGACACTTTCTAATAATGGTACTTGAAATAACTTATTTAGAAAAATATTAGCAACTTCCCAAGGTGGGATAAAGGTAGAACCTATTCCTATTCCTAATAACAATACTACTACGGATAGTCCAATTGTGATTCCTGCTTTTTTATGATTATTCACTGCTTCACATCACCTTTTATATTATTCCATTAATTCAGGATACAATGCTACTACCATCTCGTTTAGTGCTTTTACAATATTATGATTCGGTAGAGATGAGGACATATTGTCAATTTCATGCACTTGTGCGTTCGCCACTGCAGTAACCACATCCCAACCATTTCTTCCCATAATCTCTTCCACTGGTGCATCAATATAATTCACATTAGTCAAGATTACATCTGGATTCGCCGCTACAATCATCTCATCCGTAGTAGCAATCCAACTCTCCACATCACCCAACGCATTCACACCACCTGCAAGTTCAATCATCTCACTTAAGTACGTATTCACACCAGTTCCAAACATATAAGGTGCTGCTGATATTTCAAAATACACACTCTTCTTCTCTTCCACTCCACTCACACGTTCTGTAATATTGGCAATATCAGATTGCATATCCTCTATGAGAACATCTGCTTTCTCTGCCACACTTAATAATTCACCCATAAATTCTATATCTAAATAAATATCTGCAATAGTAGTTGCTGTTGGTATATTCGCTACCGTTGTTCCACCTGCGATCAAATCAGCAAAAGGATCCGATTGTCCTGCTGCAGTTAATTCTGTACTAAGAATCAAATCTGGTGCTAATGCAGTCATTAATTCTAAATCTGGATTCATCATATCAAATAACACTACCTCTTCTGATAATCCTTCTGTGGTATCTACATTGGTAATTGCCACGATAGCATCTGCATATCCTAAATCCACTAAAATCTCCGTTAAAGATGGGGCATATGAGATAATCGTTGTGTATGATTCTAGAGGCTCTATTGCATTGCCTGCACGATCTACTAATGCTACTTGACTATTTTCCTCTTCTGATTCTTCAGACGCCTCTACTGTTTCTTCTGTAATCTCGTCTATAGCCTCTTCTACTTGGATAGGCTCTGAATCACTAGAACAACCAAACATCGTTAATAATAACATTACACTCATTAATACCATTAATTTCTTCTTCATTTTCTCTCCTCTTTCTGTGGTGCTTTCAGAATCCGTGAAATTCCCAAAACTTTACAATACGTATTAAAAAAACCTCAATTCCATAGATCTTAACTTAATAAGAAATCTTTTAGAATTGAGGAACTATTTGTCGCATTACAAAATCATCTATTGGAAATCCGCTCTATTTTCTGTAAAGCATATTGATTTCTCAGAACAAAGGCAGGTCTTCCGACTTGAGTCATTGATTTCACCTTCCCAAAAATATTTTTCAGTGGTCTTACGAAATCTTTTTCGACTGTACACGGCAACAGAAATTGTGTTGGATTCACACCAAGCTTCCCTATTAAAACACAACAAAGTCATTCTTATGTTGCATTACCTTTTTCTCAATTCGGTTCATTCTAACCTATCAGGAATAGGATGTCAATAAGATATTTACTTCTTTACGACAGATACATATTCATATACTCACCATGACGTTCTATTAACTCATCACACATCTTTACAATATCGTCAATACTTAATTCTGCCGCAGTATGTGGATCCATCATTGCAGCTTGGTAAATGTGCTCTTTTTTCTTTGTGACAGCTGCTTTAATTGTTAATAATTGGACATTCACATTTGTCATATTCATAGCAGCTAATTGTTCTGGTAAACGTCCTACTTTAATTGGTGTAATCCCATTTCCATCTACCATACATGGAACTTCTACACACGCATCATTTGGCAAATTCTCAATATTTCCACAATTAATTACATTTCCACCAATCATATATGGCGTATTACTCGCAATCGCCTCTATTATGTAAGACGCATACTCTTTACTTCTTTCATGCTTAATTTCACCATTTGCCAAGATATTATTTTTTTCCTCTTCCCATTCAGCAATTTGTTTAATACATCTTCTCGGATATTCATCTAGTGGAATGTTGTATTTATCAATTAGTTCTGGGTATTTAGACTTAATAAAAAACGGATTATACTCTGCATTATGCTCACTAGATTCTGTACAATAATGTCCAAAGTGTTTAATGTATTCATAACGTACCATATCTTTATGTTTTTCACCAGCGTTCTTTTCCAAGGCTCTTTTCTTAATCTCTGGATATAAATCATTACCATCTTTATCACGTAGTTCCAATAGCCACCCCATGTGATTGATTCCCGCAATTTTCTCAACGCGTCCTTCTAACTTGTCTTCCATGCCCAATCCTTCTAATAAATCTTTTGTACACACTTGCACACTGTGACAAAGACCAATTGTTTTTACAGATGTATATCGTTGCATATATCCTGTTAATATCCCCATAGGATTTGTATAATTTAGCAACCATGCATCAGGACAAACTTCTTCCATGTCATCTGCAAAAGCTTGCATAATTGGGATCGTACGTAAACTTCTCATAATACCACCTATCCCTAAGCTATCTGCAATAGTTTGCTCTAAACCATACTTTTTAGGCACTTCGAAGTCAGTAATAGTACACGGATCATATCCACCTACTTGAATCGCATTTACTACAAAATTAGCATCCTTTAACGCTTCTTTTCGTTTCTCCACACCGAGGTATGTTTTAATAACTGCTTTTCCAGCATTTACATTTCGATTAATA
>JAWXVF010000284.1:0-2012 GCA_044425555.1 Eubacteriales bacterium | reverse complement strand
CATTGTAAATCTAACAATTTATCGTGAGGGACAATCTGATTATCTAGAGATTCTAGTAGAACGAAGACAAATAGAGAATGAAACTGTTGCGTATGAAATGTTAGATAATCAAATCGCTTATATTAATGTAGGGGAATTTGATACAGTGACAGAAGCACAATTTCGAGAAGCATTGCTTGTTTCAGAAGCGAATCAGATGCAAGGAATGATATTAGATTTACGAGGGAATCCAGGAGGAAATTTAACGACAGTTGTAGAAATGTTACGAATGATTTTACCAGAAGGTATTATCGTGTATACAGAAGATAAGTATGGTGATCGCGTTGAGTATACAGGCAAGGGAGAGAATCCTTTAGAAGTTCCATTAGTTGTACTAGTAGATGGAAATAGTGCGAGTGCTTCTGAGATTATGGCAGGTGCTATACAAGATTATGGAATTGGAACGATTATGGGGGGAACTACATATGGAAAAGGAATTGTGCAACGTATTATTACGCTAAGTGATGGAACAGCTGTGAAGCTTACAGTAAGTCGATATTATACAGCAAGTGGAAAAGAAATTCATGGAGTAGGTATCATACCTGACGTGGAAGTGTTGTTTGATGCTCAAACTTACGTGGAATATGGAATTGATAATCAGTTAGAATGTGCCATTGAGTATATGGAAGAACAAATACAAGCAGTAAGAAATTAGTAATAATTAGTAACAATTAAAATAAATGGGAGATTATGTTAAGTAAGGAAAGGAGCAATATGTATTACATAGGTGTAGATTTAGGAACGTCGGCAGTGAAGTTATTATTAATGAAAGGTGATGGAACCATTACTAATATTGTAGACCGTGAGTACCCACTTTATTTTCCAAATCCAGGTTGGTCGGAACAACATCCAATGGATTGGTGGAATGGATGTGTAGAGGGAATCAAAGAGTTAATCCAAGAAATTGATGGAAACGAAGTAGCAGGGATTAGCTTTGGTGGACAAATGCATGGCTTAGTAACATTAGATGAGAAGGATGAGGTAATACGTCCCGCAATTCTCTGGAATGATGGACGTACCTTTAAAGAAACAGATTATCTTAATGATGTGATTGGAAAAGATAAGTTATCAGAATATACAGCCAATATTGCCTTTGCAGGCTTTACAGCACCTAAGATTCTCTGGATGAAGGAAAATGAACCAGAATTATTTCATAGAATCAAGAAGATTATGTTGCCAAAAGATTATATAGCATACAAACTTTCAGGAGTACATGCAGCAGATGTATCGGATGCCTCAGGTATGTTATTAATGGATGTACAGAATAAATGTTGGTCTAAAGAGATGATTACCATTTGTGGGATTCAAGAAGAACAACTAGGTAAAATATTTGAAAGTTATGAAATAATAGGTACTATTTTACCAGAAGTTGCTAAGGAATTAGGCTTATCAGATTCTGTGAAAATTGTTGCAGGTGCAGGGGATAATGCAGCGGCAGCAGTAGGGACCGGAACTGTGGGAGAAGGAATGTGTAATATTTCCCTAGGAACGAGTGGGACAGTTTTTATTTCTAGTAAAAATTTTGCAGTAGATAGTAATAACGCACTTCATGCTTTTGCTCATGCAGATGGTTCCTATCATTTAATGGGATGTATCTTAAGTGCTGCATCTTGTAATAAGTGGTGGATGGAAGATATTGTAGATACGAAGGATTTTGGAAAAGAACAAGAGTCTATTGAGAATCTTGGAAAGAATCATGTATACTTTTTACCATACCTTATGGGAGAGCGCTCCCCTCATAATGATCCTAGTGCAAGAGGGACTTTTATTGGAATGTCTATGGATACTACAAGGGAAGATATGACACAAGCTGTTTTAGAAGGGGTAACCTTTGCGTTACGTGATTCTTTAGAAGTTGCGAAATCTTTAGGTATTAAGATTGAACGAACAAAGATCTGCGGTGGTGGAGCGAAAAGTCCATTATGGAAGAAGATGATTGCTAATATTTTAAATGTAAAAGTGGATGTGATTGA
>JAWXVF010000057.1:0-14707 GCA_044425555.1 Eubacteriales bacterium | reverse complement strand
TAGAACGTATCGAAAGGCTATTGATTATTACCTAGAATCAGAAGAAACTTATCGAAAGAATATGGAGTGGTATCGAAGCGAAATAGCAAAATGTACCTATCGTCAATTTACCACAGGATTTTATTTTGGTAAAACAGATGAAACTACACAAATTTATGATAGTAATACATACATTAATGAATATCGCTATTTAGGTATCATAGAGCAAGCGGAAGATGGCTTGGTGAAAATTGAACAACGTAATAAATTTTCGGTGGGAGATGAGATTGAGATTATGAAACCAAGTGGAGAAAATATTGACACGAAAGTATTAATTATGTATGATGAAGATAAGAATGTGATTGAGAGTGCACCACACCCTAAGCAATTGATTTATATGAAGCTATCTTGTGAAGCGGAGGATTACGATTTATTACGTGTAAAACAAGAACAATCTTAAATTAAAATTGGGCCATCGCCAAACGGTAAGGCAACGGACTCTGACTCCGTCATCTCAAGGTTCGAATCCTTGTGGCTCAGTAATGTCTAGAGAGAAGAAAGTAGGAAGTATGATAGAGATAGGAAAGAAACAGTTCCTTACTATAGTGAAGAAAGTAGAATTTGGTGTTTATCTTTCCCCGTTGCAAAACGGTGAGGAGGAGAAAGTCTTATTGCCTAAGAAGCAGGTGCCAGAGGAATTAGATCTTATGGATACGCTAGAGGTCTTTGTATATCGTGACTCGAAAGATCGTTTGATTGCAACTACGAAAGAACCTAGGATACAATTAGGAGAAGTAGCCATGTTACGAGTGGCTCAAGTAGGAACCATTGGTGCTTTTTTAGATTGGGGATTGGAAAAAGATTTGCTGTTGCCCTTTAAAGAACAGACGAGGAAGGTGCAAGAAGGAGAAGAGTGTCTTGTGGCACTTTACTTAGATAAGAGTAAACGTTTATGTGCTACTATGAATGTGTATGAGTACTTATCTAAAGAAAGCCCTTATGAGAAGGAGGCATTGGTACAAGGATTAGTGTATTTAATTAGTGAGGATTTCGGAGCTTTTGTAGCAGTAGATCATAAATACTCTGCATTGATTCCTAAGAAAGAATTATATGGGAATGTGCAAGTTGGAGAAGTGCATACTTGTCGAGTGGTAGATGTGAAGCTAGATGGTAAATTAGACTTAAGTATTCGAGAAAAGGCGTATTTGCAAATTGAAGAAAATGCTAGAGAAATTATGCGAGTAATAGAAATGTATCAGGGTGAATTGCCCTTTAACGATAAAGCGAGTCCAGAGGTGATTAAGAAAGAATTTCAGATGAGTAAGAATGAATTTAAGAGAGCGGTAGGTAACTTATTGAAGAGTGGTCATATAACGATTACGAATCAATCAATTATAAAGAATATGTAGTAATAAGTAGAAGGAGCATGATAATGAAAGTACACAAAATTTCGGATTTAGATCATTTTTTTGAAGTAGTAGATAGTTGCACAGGAAGAGTAGAATTGGTGACAGGAGAAGGAGATCGTTTGAATTTAAAGTCAAAATTATCACAATATGTGTCATTAGCTAATATTTTTACAGATGAGACCATAGATGAGTTAGAATTAATAGCATATGAGCCAGAAGATAATGCTAAGTTAGTAGAATTTATGATTAAGAACGGATAATAAGAAGAGATAAGAAGTAAGAATATAAAAAATCTACCTAAAACAGGTAGATTTTTTTGTGAATATAGATTAGAATAAAACTAGTAGAATGGAGGGGTGTAGAGAAATGCTGTCAAATCAATTGCTACAAAGTACAATTAGCCAATTTAAAGTGATTTCTAGTATGGATTTTCGAGTGTACGATACTCTGGGAAATTGTGTTGTCTCAACCATTGATGTTAGAGATGACTTAAGAAATGTTGTGATACAATTCACTCACTCCAATGCAGAAAGTCAAGAAGTATATCATTGTTATTTTTTTCGAGTGATGATTCGTGAACAGATAGAATATGTGTTAGAAGTGGATGGAAATGATCAACAAGCCTATTTAATAGGACAGATGGTATCGTTTCAATTATCCTCTCTTTTAGTAGCATATAATGAAAAGTTTAATAAAGAGAATTACATGAAGGATTTATTACTAGATAATTTACTAAAAATAGATATTTATAGCCGAGCGAAGAAGTTAGAGATTCTAAGTGATGTAAAACGGTTGGCTATTATTATAGAACCTTCCAAAGGGGAGGATAGTCAGTTGATTGATCTGTTAGGAGAGTGTGAATATTTAGAGAAGGATTTTGTGACAGCGATTGAAGAGCCTACCCTTGTAATTGTAAAGGAATTGCAAGAAGGCACGGACAGAAAAGCTATGGAAAAACAAGTAGTAGAAATCAAACAATATATCCAGCAAGCAGGATATGAAGGTGTGAGAATTTCCTATGGTACTATAGCAAATGATTTAAGAGAGGTAAGTGCATCTTATAAAGAAGCAAAAATGGCATTAGATGTTGGGAAAATCTTTTTTGAAGAACGTTCTATGATTGCGTATAGTGAACTTGGGATTGGAAGGTTAATCTATCAATTGCCCATTCCTTTGTGTAATATGTTTATTAAAGAAATATTTCATGAAAAAAGCTTAGAAGAGATTGATGAAGAGACTCGTCGAACGATTATGAAATTTTTTGAAAATAATTTAAATGTGTCAGAGACTTCAAGACAATTATTTATCCATCGAAATACCTTAGTATATCGCTTAGATAAATTACAAAAGAGTACTAATCTAGATCTAAGAATCTTTGATGATGCCATTACCTTTAAAATTGCAATGATGGTAGTAAAATATATGAAGTATGTAGAATCGTATCAATATTAGGAGTAGAAATTTGAGAACAAAAGTAAGAAAGAAAAAAAATACAGAAACAGAAGCAGGAGATAACATCATTGTTATAAAAGATGTTACGAAAACGTATGAATCAGGGGCGCCCGCTTTAGACCATGTAAGTTTATCTATTAAAAGGGGAGAGTTTGTATTTATTGTAGGAGATAGTGGATCAGGTAAATCTACATTGATTAAGTTATTATTAAGAGAATTAGTACCTACCTCAGGTGAAATCTATGTAGACGGTTGGAATGTAGGGAGACTAAAGAGAAAGTATGTACCAAAATTAAGAAGAACCTTAGGTGTAGTATTCCAAGATTTTCGTCTATTAAAAGATAGAAATGTCTATGAAAATGTTGCTTTTGCACAGAGAATTATTCAAGTACCATCTAGAGAGATTAGAAAGCGCGTACCAGCGGTATTGGCAGTGGTGAAGTTAGCAGGAAAATATAAAGCCAAACCAATACAGTTATCAGGAGGAGAGCAACAACGTGTTGCTTTGGCAAGAGCATTGATTAATGAACCAAAAATTTTGTTAGCGGATGAGCCGACGGGTAATCTTGATCCTAAGAATTCTTGGGAGATTATGCAGTTATTAGATGAGATCAATGCAGGTGGTACCACAGTGATTGTGGTAACTCACAATAGAGAGATTGTCAATACTATGCAAAAACGTGTGATTACAATGAAACAAGGTGTTATATTGAGTGATGAACATAAGGGGAGCTATATAGATGAGGATTAGTACGTTTTTTTATATTATTAGGCAAGGGATTGTAAGTATTATACGCAATAAGTGGTTTACTCTTGCTTCTGTTGCGACAATTAGTGCGTGTATTTTTTTGTTTGGTTTATTCTATGCAGTTTTACAAAATTTTCAATACATGGTGAAATCGGCACAAGAAGGAGTATCTGTTACAGTATTTTTTGATGAAAGGCTTTCAGATAATGAGATAGCGGCGATTGGAGATGCTATTAAGGTACGTGATGAGGTGGCAAAGATAAATTATATTTCGGCAGATGACGCATGGGATTCCTTTAAAAAAGATTACTTTGGAGAATATGAAGAACAATATTCGGAAGGGTTTACTGAGAATCCATTAGCAGATTCTTCGAATTATGAAATCTATGTAAAGGATGTATCTTTACAACCGGCTTTAGTGACTTATTTAGAATCTATGGAGGGTGTTCGTAGAGTAAATCGTTCGGAAGTCACAGCTAATACATTAACAGGTGTAAATGCTATTATAGGGTATGTTTCCATTGGGATTATCGCAATTTTAATAGCGGTGTCTATCTTCTTAATAAGTAATACAGTAACTGTTGGAATATCAATTCGTAGAGATGAGATTCAGATTATGAAATATATTGGAGCTACTGACTTTTTTGTAAGAACGCCATTTGTAATAGAGGGTATGATTATAGGTTTGATTGGTTCGATTATTCCAATAGGTGTGTTGTATTTTATATATCAATCTGCTAATGAATATGTGTTAGAACGATTTGCTTCGTTAACAGGATTATTAAATTTTCTCCCAGTATATACGATATTCACCACATTGATTCCTATATCTATGGCAATTGGTGTAGGAATTGGATTTATAGGAAGTTTTTCAACGGTTAAGAAACATTTGCGTGTGTAGTGTGAAAAATGAATTTTCACACGCAAATTTGTGCTTACGCCCCAATATTGCAGGCGTTACAAGAATGGAGATTATTATGTGGGGAAAGAATAGAATAAAAGATACGAGAGGTTATAAGAGAAAATATTACAATAGATGGATTGGAATGCTTCTAACGGTAGTGGTGTTGGTGTGTCATACAGGAGTCTACTCAGTGAATGCTTCTTATTCGAATCTTACATCAGATAGTATTAAGGAGAAAGAAGAACAGATAGAAGCAGCTGAGAAAGAGAAAAATGAGTTGCAATCTAGTGTTACAGACTTACAATTGGTACTAAATGATTTAGAATCAGTAAAGAGTGATTTGGCTACCTATGTAACAAGGCTTGATGCAACATTAAGTGAGATTAATGATAAAGTAGCTGAGTTACAACTAAAGATTGAAGCAAAGCAAAAGGAGATTGTGATTACGAAACAGGAATTGCAAGAAGCAGTTATCACAGAAGAAAAACAATATACAGAAATGAAACAGCGAATTCAATTTATTTATGAACAAGGGAATCAAGCAGTAGCAGAAATTTTATTTTCAGCAACTAGTTTTGGCGATATCTTAAATAAGGCGGATTACGTAGAGATGCTTTCTTCTTATGATCGGAAAATATTAAATGGTTATATTGAGACGCGAGAATTGGTAGAACAGATTAAATTAGTATTAGATTCGGAAGAAATCTTATTAGAAGAAACTAATATTGCCTTAGAGAGTGAGCAAGAGGCATTGGAAACGTTAATAGAAGAAAAAGAACAAGAGATCTTATATTATCAATTCGACATTACGAATAAAGAGTCTATTAAAGCTCAGCTACAAGCGAATTTAGACCAAGAAACAGCGGTAATTAAAGCGTTAGAATTGGCAGTGGCGGAAGAGAAAAGGCAGCTTGCGGAAGAAAATGGTATATTACCAACCTATGATGGAGGAACGTTTGCATGGCCTTGTCCTGAGTATACTAGAATTTCTTCTGATTATGGAATGAGAATACATCCTGTTTATGGTGTGGAAATGTTTCATAGTGGTGTAGATATGGCAGCACCAGCAGGTTCTCCAATTTTAGCTGCCTATGACGGAAAGGTGACTAGTGCAGGGTATAGTTCTTCTATGGGAAATTACGTTTTAATTGATCATGGAGATGAATTGTATACTATTTATATGCACGCTTGTGCATTGTATGTATCGACGGGTCAAATCGTGATACGAGGAGAGAAGATTGCGGGAGTAGGAACGACAGGAACGTCTACAGGGAACCACTTACATTTTGGAGTGCGTGAGAATGGGGTGTATGTGAATCCTTGGACATATTTAAAATAATCTGATTCATAGAATAAAAATACAATTAGAATGGATAGACATATAATGGAAGAATTTAATCGAACAAGTGTAATTATGGAAATGAGTAAGGAAGTGAATAAAACAAAGAATAAGGGTGGATTTAAAAGAGGAATTTTGGTAGGTGGAATAGGAACTACTTTTGTTATGATTCTTTTCATATTTGCTTTTGTCGTATTAAATGATGGGGTACAAGATTGGCTGTTGCGAACTAGTTACGATACGGTAGGCTTAATTGATGGAGAGGTATTAGAGAAAGTAGATGTATTGTCTAATACAATACAAGCTTATTATATGGGTGACTTTACCATGCAAGATTTAGAAAATGGAATCTACAGTGGTGTCATTGATAGTTTAGGAGATCCGTATTCTGTATATTACACAGAAAGTGAACTAGAACGTATGCTCGAAATGGCAAATGGGGTATACTATGGAATTGGTGCTTACGTAGGAATTCATTTAGATACAAATACACCTCAAATAGCAAGAGTAATACCTAATACACCAGCAGAGGAAAGTGGTCTTGTAGCAGAGGATTTAATTGTGCAAGTAGATGGTATAGATACTAGGGGGATGTCTCTTGAAGAAGCAATTACACTGATTAAGGGGGATGAAGGAACCATTGTAACATTAACAGTGTATCGTGATGGAGAATCCGATTATCTAGACATTCCTGTGGAACGTAGACAAATAGAGAGCCAAACGGTTACGTATGAAATGTTAGAAAATCAGATTGGTTATATTAGTGTGTTAGAATTTGATACAATCACAGAATCTCAATTTCGAGAAGCCTTAGTGGTGTTAAAGGCTAATCAAATGAAGGGAATGATTCTAGATTTACGAGGGAATCCAGGTGGAAATTTAAGTACTGTAGTAGAAATGTTACGTATGATTCTTCCGGAAGGGTTAATTGTCTATACAGAAGATAAGTATGGAGAACAAGTTCGTTATACAGGAAAAGGGGAAGACCCATTAGAAGTTTCACTTGTGGTGTTAGTAGACGGAAATAGTGCTAGTGCTTCAGAGATTATGGCAGGAGCGATTCAAGATTATAAAATAGGAACCATTATGGGTAGTACTACCTATGGTAAAGGAATTGTACAGAGTATTATTACATTAAGCGATGGATCTGCTGTGAAATTGACGGTAAGTCATTACTATACAGCAAGTGGAAAAGAAATTCATGGAGTTGGAATTATTCCAGATGTAGAGGTGGCATTTGATGCACAAAGTTATGTAAATTATGGATTTGATAATCAACTAGAATTTGCAATTGAATATATGCAAGGTCAGTTGCAGGAATAGTATATTGGTTGATGTTGGAATTGGAAAACAGATAAAAAATGGATAAAAAAAGTACCTCCCACAAATTAATTTTAAAAGGGAAGGTACTTTTTTGTACTTAAGAAGATAGCATTTTACGAAAGTACTTCAGGTGTGATATGAATAGTAAAATCAAATTCTTTCGCATTTAATTGATATTGTTCGCGAAGTTGTGGACCACAACTTCCGGAACCGATACCACTTTGTATATAATCTAAGCATAGATAAGTATGTCCACTTTCTTCTAACTCAAAGTTGTGAGATTTGTTTGTTAATTCATCTAAACTATAGTTAGATAGATTAAAGCTAAAAGTATCTGCTGTATAAGCAGTAAGTTTTAAAGTACCGTTGTCAACAGAAACGTAATCACAGTGGTAATGACTTCCATTTTCTTGTGGCTTTAGATAGTCTTCGTGCATTTGGCTAACCTCTGATTGAAATCTACCAATGTAACTTGCACGTCGTTTATCTTGGTAACTTTCATAGGGACCAAATCCAAGATAATCAGCAGAATTCATATGATTACTTAGGCAGAGTAATAGTCCAAATCTTGGTAAAAATGGTAGTTCCATATTGCGATCAACGTGAATCTTTGAAGTTAGGGTACCATCATTTTTGATAGTCCATACCGTAGATAAGTCCATAAATTTTTGAATATGAACGGCACCTAATGATAACTTAGTAGTAATTGTAACGTAAGAAGTATGTGATTCTACACTTGTTTCATACGTTTTAGCTACCATCCGATCGTAATTGGCAGCAAACCATTTATTCTTAATATTACGATCATTGTCAGTTGGAGCTCTCCAAATATTAAATTTCATAGGTTCTTCTATTATAGTTTGGTTCTTATAAATCATGCTTGAGAAGGTACCATCTAATTTAGAATACTCATAACGGAAGGTGTCACATTCAACGAATATAGCAGTTCTTGATTCTGTTACTGTTAGAGTGGAATTACCTGTGCGTTGTTGTAATTGTTCTACTAGTTGACAAGGCCTTTTTGTATCTAACAAGCTCACTTGGTCGAATCCTATAATATCTCCTTTATTAACAAAATAACCATCTTTTAATCGAATGCATTCAAAGAGAATGGAAACATTTCCTGTAGTTGGTACTTGATAATCTAATACGAGTTCCTTGCTTCCGTGAGGTGGAATGTTTAATTGTTCTAAATCTTTGATAAAATTAGTAGAGATTCGTTCTCCGTCTTGCATAATAGAGTAGGCTAGGTAGAGAACTTCGTTAGCATTAGCAAAATCCATAATATTCTTAAAGGTAAAAGATTTTGTCTCTAAATTGCTACTAGTAATTCTGAGTGGACGTTGTACATTTTTAAATTCTAACAATCCTGTATGAGGTGTACGATCTGGATATACTAAACCATCCATGCAGAAGTTGCCATCAGCAGGGAACTCACCGAAATCTCCGCCGTATAAATATTTTGGTCTTCCGGATGGAGTTACCCCGGTGTATACAGAGTGGTCACACCATTCCCAAACGAAAGCACCACAATGTTCATCGTGAGCTTCAATATTGTGGAAATAATCTTCGATATCGCCAGGTCCATTTCCCATGGCGTGAATATATTCGCATAAGATAAATGGTTTATCCGTACCAGCTTCTATGAATTTAGTAGTGTCTTCAATAGTGGCATACATACGACTAAATAAATCAATATTAGAAAAATCATTCTTACGATCCTTTGGTGGATGAAGAGCTCCTTCATAATGAGTTAAGCGAGTGGGATCGTATTCCTTCGTCCATTTTAGAGCAGCCTCAAAGGTACAACCATAACCAGCTTCATTTCCCATAGACCATATAACAACACTAGGACGATTCCGATCTCTTAGAACCATTCGTTGCACACGATCCACTACAGATTCTGTAAAGATTGGATTGTCAGAAACATCACCACGAAATGCGTGTTTCGTATAATCAGGGGTATCCCATTCTTCGAAATACAAGGCATCTACCCCATGAATCTCCACATCGGCTTCGTCAATTACGTAGAATCCATATACATCGCAGAGTTGATAGAATTCAGGTCTATTTGGGTAATGGCTGGTTCGGATGGCATTGACATTGTGCTGCTTCATAAGTGAAAAATCAATGTTTAATTGTTCTAAAGAAATAGTACAACCTGTTACAGGGTCACTGTCATGACGGTTTACGCCGCGAAACTTAAGGTTAGTTCCGTTAAAATACACAATGGCATTTTCTATGTAAATATGACGAAAACCAATTAATTCTGTAATGATTTCATCTCCATCACTTAGAATGAGTTTATATAGGTATGGTTGTTCTGCATTCCAAAGAACAGGATGCTCTATGGTAATAGAAAGTGTTCCATCTGTTGAAGTTCCTTTGTTGATAATTGTACCAGCCATATCTAACAACTGATAGTTTAAGGTTTTGATGGCATGGCTAAAGTTTGATTGAAATTGAATGGCACCAGTTTGATAAGAGTTTAAAAGTTCTGTATTAAGGGCATAATCTACTATATGATTTTCAGGTCTAGAGAGAAGAAATACATCTCTAAAAATACCAGACATACGTAGCTTATCTTGGTCTTCTAAATAAGTACCGTCGCACCATTTTAAGACTAAGACTACAAGTTCATTAGAGCCAGCTTGTAAGTAGTTAGAAATATGAAATTCACTAGTCATATGTGCTACTTGGCTATAGCCAACGAATTCGTTGTTTACCCATACGTAGAAACAAGAATCTACTCCTTCGAAATTAAGATAAGTAAGAGGAGTCGAATTATTAGGGGTATAATCAAAATCGGTTTTGTAGATACCACATGGGTTTTGATCAGGTACAAATGGTGGATCAAAAGGAATGGTATATTTTACATTAGAGTATTGATGCTTGTCGAACCCATGATTTTGCCATGGGGCTGGTACTGGAATAGAGTCTGGATATTCAATAGACCCTGGACTTACAGTAAATATTTCTGGAATTTCATAGATACTATTATAATAGTGGAAGTCCCAGTTTCCGTTTAAGGATTGCAGTTGTGAAGAACTATTTTTTTGCTCCATAAGGAAGTTAGGCAAGTTTTGTCCTTTGGCAAAATCTTGTTCTACCTCTTTGGACT
Organism: Eubacteriales bacterium; assembly: GCA_044425555.1. Classification (GTDB taxonomy): domain Bacteria; phylum Bacillota; class Clostridia; order Lachnospirales; family Lachnospiraceae; genus JAWXVE01. The sequence continues at coordinate 4,432 of JAWXVF010000057.1, read as the reverse complement.
GCATTGCAGAAAATGGAATGTAATAATTGCGAGATGGTTCGGTTCCAACGTGTAAAATTGCTGGATTCTCATGGTACTTTTCATAAATCATAGTAAATCCTCCATATAGGTTGGTTAATAGTAACTTTTTCTAATTTTATTATAAAGCATAATGTACATCGTGTCTAGATAGTGGTATGATAGAAACGTTGATATTATGAGAAAAAATATTTAGGGAAAGCAAGTATCGAAGAATACATAAAGAATGCAATTAAAATGATAATGATTTGAGTATGAGGAAAATAAAATGAATGAATTTAAGCTAAAATCAGAATATAAGCCTACAGGTGATCAGCCAATAGCCATTCAAGAATTGGTGGAAGGATTTAAAAAAGGGAACCAAGTACAGACATTACTAGGAGTGACTGGTTCTGGTAAGACATTTACAATGGCAAATGTAATAGCACAGATGAATAAAAAAACATTAATTATTGCACATAATAAAACGTTGGCAGGTCAATTATATAGTGAATTTAAAGAATTTTTTCCGGAAAATGCAGTGGAATACTTTGTGAGTTATTATGATTATTACCAACCAGAGGCATACGTACCTTCTTCTGATACGTATATTGCCAAGGATTCTTCTATTAATGATGAGATTGATAAGCTAAGATTATCAGCTACTGCATCTTTAACAGAACGAGAAGATGTCATTGTAATTGCTAGTGTTTCTTGTATCTATGGACTTGGTAGCAAAGATGATTACCAAAGTATGACAGTGTCCCTTCGACCTGGTATGCTAAAAGATCGTGACCAAGTAATGAAAGAATTGATTAGGATTCAATACGATCGAAATGATCTAGATTTGGCCAGAGGGCGATTTCGAGTGCGTGGAGATGTAGTGGAAATCTATCCAGCAGAAGGTGGAGATTATCTAATACGAGTAGAATTTTTTGGAGATGAAATTGACCGTTTATGTGAAGTGGATCCTCTAACTGGGAAAGTCCATTCTAATTTAGAACATCGAATCATATTTCCAGCATCACATTACGTAGTACCTCAGGAGAAGATTAACGAAGCTTGTGTGCATATAGAATCAGAATTAGAGGAACGAGTACGATTTTTTAAAGGTGAGGACAAGTTATTAGAAGCACAGAGGATAGCAGAACGAACGAATTTTGATATAGAAATGTTAAAAGAAACAGGATTTTGTTCAGGAATAGAGAATTACTCAAGGCATCTAAGTGGTGGGATACCAGGAGAAGCGCCTGCAACCTTAATGGACTTTTTTCAAGACGACTATTTAATTATGATAGATGAATCGCACATAACACTTCCGCAAGTACGGGGAATGTTTGCAGGAGATCGTTCTCGTAAGAATACGTTGGTAGATTATGGCTTTCGTCTTCCTTCGGCATTAGATAACCGTCCTCTTAATTTTGGTGAATTTGAAGGTAAGATTGATCAGATTCTGTTTGTATCAGCGACACCTTCTGAATACGAGAAAGACCATGAATTACTCCGTACGGAACAATTGATTCGACCTACAGGATTACTGGATCCACCCATTGAGGTGAGGCCAGTAGAAGGACAGATTGACAATTTGATAGGAGAAGTAAGAAAAGAAATTGCAAATAAGAATAAAGTGTTAATTACGACCTTAACGAAACGTATGGCAGAAGATTTGACAGAATATATGAAAGATGTGGGGATTCGTATTAAATACCTGCATTCTGATATTGATACTTTAGAACGTGCGCAGATTATACGTGATATGAGATTAGATGTATTTGATGTGTTAGTGGGAATTAATCTCCTAAGAGAAGGATTAGACATTCCTGAGATTTCGTTGGTGGCTATTTTAGATGCAGATAAAGAGGGGTTTCTTCGTTCGTCAACTTCATTGATTCAAACAGTAGGAAGAGCGGCAAGAAATGCAGAGGGTCATGTAGTCATGTATGCAGATCGTGTAACAGACTCTATGAAAAGTGCTATTGAGGAAACGAATCGTAGACGGATTATCCAGCAAAAATATAATGAGGAACATGGTATTACTCCAACAACGATTAAAAAGGCGGTACGTGATTTGATTCGTATTTCGAAAGTAATTGAGAAAGAAGATGTAACTTTAGAAAAAGATCTAGAATCTATGGATGAAAAAGAGTTGGAAACTTTAGCAAAAACTATAGAAAAACAGATGAAGAAAGCGGCAGCAGAATTAAACTTTGAAGTAGCAGCCTCTTTGAGAGACCAAATGGTAGAAATTAAACAACAGATAGAAAACTTATCAAAATAGACATGGCAGGTAAACAATGTCTATGAGCATAAAATAGATGGAGTGAGAAAAGCAATGGCACAAAGTAAAAAAGAAAAAGCATCCAAGAAAGAATATATTAAAATAAGAGGAGCGAACGAACATAATTTAAAAAATATAGATTTGGATATTCCAAGAAATGAATTTGTCGTATTAACAGGATTATCAGGCTCAGGAAAATCTTCATTAGCATTTGATACCATTTATGCAGAGGGACAGAGGCGTTATATGGAATCCTTGTCATCTTATGCTCGTCAATTTATTGGACAAATGGAAAAACCAAATGTAGATAAAATAGAAGGATTGTCTCCTGCTATTTCCATTGATCAAAAATCAACCAATCGTAATCCGAGATCTACAGTGGGAACGGTAACAGAAATCTATGATTATTTTCGTTTGCTGTATGCACGCATTGGTATTCCTCATTGTCCTCATTGTGGAAAAGAGATAAAAAAACAAACAGTAGACCAAATGGTAGACCAGATGATGGAATTAGAAGTGGGTACTAAGATACAATTATTAGCACCTGTAGTGCGTGGGCGAAAAGGAGAACACGTTAAAGTCTTAGAACGTGCTAAACGTAGTGGGTACGTTCGTGTGAGAATTGATGGAAATCAATATGAATTATCAGAAGAAATCACATTGGAGAAGAATAAGAAACACGACATAGAAATTGTGGTGGATCGATTAGTAATCAAAGAAGGTATAGAACGTAGATTAAGTGATTCTATTGAGACTATTTTACTATTAACAGATGGACTTATGATTGTAGATGTAATGGGTGGAAAAAGCATTCGTTTTAGCCAAAGCTTCTCTTGTGCAGATTGTGGGATTAGTATTGATGAGGTGGAACCTAGAAGTTTTTCTTTTAACAATCCCTTTGGTGCTTGTCCGGAATGTTTTGGACTAGGTAATAAAATGGAATTTGATGGTGATTTATTAATTCCTGATAAGTCTTTGAGTATTATGGAAGGGGCTATTATTGGTATGGGATGGCAGTCTTGCAATGATCCTTCTAGTTATACGTATGCTGTGTTAGACGCACTTATGAAAGAGTATGATTTTCAGCTAACCACCCCATTTGAGCAGTATCCTGTAGAAGTTCAAGAATTGATTTTGTATGGTAAGAATAGTCGAAGTGTAAAAGTCTATTACAAAGGGGTTCGTGGAGAAGGGGTATATGACGTTACTTTTGAAGGATTAATCAAGAATATGGAACGACGTTACCGCGAGACGAATTCAGACGCTATGAAACAAGAGTATGAAAGCTTTATGCGAATTACACCTTGTAAAGTATGTAAGGGGATGCGATTGAAAAAAGAATCTCTTGCAGTTACTGTATGTGAGAAAAATATTTATGAAGTTACTAATCTATCTATTGAAAAGTTAATGGATTTTCTAATTGGTATGGAATTGACGAAACAACAAGAATTAATAGGAACGCAAATTCTAAAAGAAATACGAGCTAGAGTAGGTTTCTTACAAAATGTTGGTTTGGATTACTTAGCATTATCACGAGCTACTGGAACGTTATCAGGAGGAGAAGCACAGCGAATTCGACTTGCCACACAAATTGGATCAGGACTTGTGGGCGTTTGTTATATCTTAGATGAACCAAGTATTGGGCTACATCAAAGAGATAATGACAAATTAATTGCAACCCTTGATAATTTAAAAAGTCTTGGAAATACCTTAATAGTAGTGGAGCATGATGAAGATACTATGATGGCAGCAGATTATATTGTGGATATTGGACCAGGAGCTGGAGAACATGGGGGAGAGGTCATTGCAGAAGGTACCGCAATAGAGATTATGAAGAATAAGTATTCTATTACAGGACAATATCTAAGTGGTGAGAAGCGAATTCCAATTCCTAGTGCAAGAACGAAACCAAGTGGATATTTAAAGATTATAGGTGCTAGTGAGAATAATCTACGAAATATTAATGTGACCATACCACTTGGAATTTTTACTTGTGTAACAGGAGTTTCAGGTTCTGGAAAAAGTTCTCTAATTAATGAGATTCTCTATAAAGCATTGGCGAAAAAATTAAACAAGAGCCGTTTTATTCCAGGAACTCATAAAAAAATAGAAGGCATGGAACAGTTAGATAAAATCATCGCTATTGATCAGTCACCA
>JAWXVF010000283.1:0-2021 GCA_044425555.1 Eubacteriales bacterium | reverse complement strand
ACTATATTTTTATTGGCATTTTTCTAACATATCAAGAACGTATGAAGAAGCTGCTACAATTGATGGAAGTACACCGACAAAAACATTTTGGAAGATTATGTTCCCCATGGCACAATCTGGAATTGTGACAGTAACGATTTTTAATTTTATTAATATTTGGAATGAATATTTTATCTCGTTAATATTTGCTAATAGTGATGCATTACGCCCTGTAGCGGTAGGACTTTATGGAATGTTACAGTCTATGCAATATACAGGGAATTGGGCAGGAATGTTTGCAGCCGTTATTATTGTGTTTGTTCCAACATTAATCTTGTATTTATTCTTGTCGGAGAAGATTATTGGTGGTATTACAGGTGGTATCAAAGGATAAATAGAAAAGTCTTTATTAGAGAGGCAAGAAAGAAGGTAATGATGATTCAAATTAAGAAAACGAAGATGAAAATTAATGGAGTAGATGATATTACATTAAATGTATTGCCAAAGTTAAGAAGTGCAGAATTTCATAAGGCGTTGATAAATGGTGGATTATTAGAAAGTGAATTAGAAAATTTTGCTTATATGACGGGTGATCGTTGTCTTCCTTATCGTATGCAAGACGGGTACACACGCCAGAAAAAGGAAATACAAGTAGATGTGGTAGAATTGGAAAATGATGTGGTGAAAGTCTTGATTTTACCACATCAAGGTGGACGTGTATGGTCTATGTATCATAAGGTAAAAGGAAAAGAAATTTTATTTTGCAATCCTGTTTTACAACCAGGGAATTTAGCAGTTCGTAATGCTTGGGTATCTGGTGGGATTGAATGGAATCTAGGTCAATTTGGTCATTCAACCTTAACGATGGATCGTGTGTACGTAGCAATTTGTGAAGATGAAACAGGACGTGAATTTGTTCGTTTGTATGAATATGAACGGTTGAAAGGATTATTTCTTCAAGTAGATTTGCATTTAATGGAAGGAGATGATCAACTATATGCACACGTTACTATACGAAACCCTCACAAAGAAGATCGTTCCGTTTATTGGTGGACAAATATTGCGGTAGAGTTGAATCGAAATTGTCGTGTGATCTCTGGAACGAGAGAGGTGATTGCTACAACACCTATTAATGGAGAGAATTCTTTTGCTCATGCTAAGGTACCATACTTACCAGCTATGCCCGATCAAGATGGTACGTATCCAGAGAATTTTATGTTTTCATCAGAATATTTCTTCCAAAATAAAAAGGACATGAAACATACTTGGGAAGTTGCAGCGTATAATGACGGAACAGCATTTTTTGAACGTTCTACGGCAGAATTACCATATAAGAAAATGTTTTGTTGGAGTAATGAACAAGGTGGTAATCATTGGCAACATTTTCTAGCTACAGAGAATGCTCCATTGTATGTAGAATTGCAAGGTGGAATTATTCCCACACAAGTGCATGGAGATACGATGCCGGCTAATTCAAAAATTACTTTTACACAGGCATTTGGAGATATGGAAATAGAAGTGGCAAAAACTCATGGTACAGAATATGTGGATTGTATGGAATATTGTGAGGGGGTCTTAGAGAAAAAATTATCTGCTAGTGAATTAAAAGAGTTGGATGAAAGGTTCAAGGGTTGTGAAGAGAAAAAGATAAAGCAAATATTACATAAAGGAAGTGGATATGCATTAATAGAAGAACAACGTACTGTTGGATTTATTCCGTCTAGTATGGAATATGAATTAGGTCGAGATGATGAAGCAAGAGAATGGTTAGATTTACTACATCATCATACCACACCAAAGTTAGTGAATGGGTATGCCAAGTCGTATCTTACTGATTCTCAATGGTTACCATACTTAGAACGTGCAGTAGAAACTCAAGATGAAACGGCAAAGTTTTACTATGGAGTTGCACTATATGAAAATGGAGAATTTGATAAGGCGATAGAAGTGATGAAAGAGTATGCAGAAGCTAGTAGAGAGCCAATTGCGTATCGAACCGTTGGAGCAATGTATAGCAAATTATTAGATGAAACAAAAGCTTG
>JAWXVF010000282.1:0-2023 GCA_044425555.1 Eubacteriales bacterium | reverse complement strand
TGGCTAGCTCCTATCATGGCTAACTTCCCCGAGGCGTTGTATACCAACGCTATTGTGATGAATCATATGAAATTATCAATGTTCTGTATTTTTCATTCTTAACCATATTATACGTTTAATAGGGTGCATTTCTGCACCCTATTTGCTATGTTGTTATTTTTTTGAATATTCACCAAATATAGATGTGTATAACTTCAGGATTCTTCTACTTGAGAATAATCCGTATAGGAAAATAAGTTAATTTCTCTAAGCTATTAAAAGATACTTTACTCCACGAGTTGTATGCAAATGATAGATAATTCTTATTCGAATTAATTCTATAGAACCTGTAAGATGCCACACTTTTTTTATCCTCTTCAAATCCTTTACAAACTTAGTTGTAGGTTTCACTTCATACATCACTAAGCAAATCCTCCATCATAACCCCTACATCAGTGTACGATTTATACTGGCTTGGATTCTTCTTCATTTCTTCCACCTCGCGAATAGCATCTAAAGTATCCTCGTTAGGTGAATCTAGTTTCACATCAAAAGGCAAACCATTATGACGTATGGTTTGTCTTAAAAACATATTCACTGCTGTTGTCATATCTATTCCTAAATCACTAAAAATAGCAACCGCTTTCCTTTTCACTTCATCCTCAACTCTAATATTTGTACTTACCTTCATATTTAGCACCTCACTTCCAATCTAATAGTACCACATTGTATGTATATTGTAAACATTTCTATTAGAATTCACGTCCTAATTGGAACATCCAAGTTATTAACATTTCAACACAATCTTTATCTAAATTTTCAAGTGTAGAGTTGCGAATTATAACCACCTAAAAACGGCATTTTTTTGCGAATTAATTTATACAACTTGGGACTTTCCCATATGTTCTTGGGACTTCTCCCTGCACTAGCTATTTTAACTCCTTAAAATCTTTGAATAATATGATAAAATCTATTCCTTAAAATTTATTCATAATCTAACTATTTACAATCAATTTTTCTATTTGCTCAAAATAATCTTTTACTTGATTACACTCTTTAGGACTTAGACAATCTTCCATTGCTTGAAGAACTTCATCATATCCACTAAAGACTTGATTCGTTGCAAATACCTCCTTCATAAGCTTTTTGTAGAGGTCAGACACTTTCCATTCAGGATACATATCTTCTTCTCCTTGTTCTATCTTTAAATCCATATTTGTTGCAATGAGTAACATACCACTCATAAAGATACCACGATTTTGAATAGCAATTTCTACATTTTTTAGCCATTTTGCAACATCGTCATGATCTAGCTTTGCTACATTATAATCTTTTCCTTTTTTCTCTACGTAATCCCATAGGAACATGGTGTTGATGTATTGTGAGAAATGTTCTTTATTAAATGTTCCATAATTCTTTTCAACGAATTGTCTGGCTTTATAAGAATCTGTCCCTTCTTCGTCACTTTCCCCCAGTATATTGTCTTTTCTCTTAGCATAGTGCAACATATGTACCCATCCATTATCTTTCAAATGTTTTAATGCAACTTGCCAATTATCATTCCCCTTTTTACGTCCACGTCCATTAAAATAAGCTGGTACCAATACATAATCACCGATACAACCATGAGCACTACAAAAATTTCGAAACCCTGCATCTTCAATCTTTATTTTACTATCATTTGGATCTTCACACATCACTTCCGCACTAAGAAATTCTGCTACTAAATTTAATTGCGTTTGTACCGAATTCACACAGTCTGCACCCCACAGAACATTTTTGCCAATTTCATCAATATATGATTTTCGAAAATTCATATATCCATTAATGCCTATTTTTACAGGATTCCCATTATTCTTCGTATATGTATCTCCATCACCCTCTTCATCCATTCGTCCCCACAAGGTATTATATAGAACTCTCATTGGTAAAAAGTTACCATCTGAATCATCCAAATCTACTTTTCCGCTTTCGCGACTTTTATACTTTACATACAAATCTATCCCATCTCCTCTTTTCTCCTTGTGTAACAATTCAACTAATC
>JAWXVF010000281.1:0-2026 GCA_044425555.1 Eubacteriales bacterium | reverse complement strand
TTATATGAATTCTTAGAATTATATGAGGAAACAGATTGTTATAATAAAGCACCAAAGGGAGTGGGAGTAGATATAGAAGTGTACCGAGACCAAAAATTCTTAGAGATACATAAAACAGTGGAGACCTTATTCGGTGGAGATGTGGACATTGCTAAGAAACTTCGTAGGATAGTAGAGGAAACGGAGCGTTTTGTAAAAAAATACGAAGTACCAGGAACTGCATCAAGGTGTAATGAATAATAAGCGACTTTAAGTGGAGGGATTAGTATGAATGATAAAGAGATGAGAGCATTATTACTAGAAATTCAAAAAACAAATGATTTACCTAAGAACGTAACCTTAATGAAGGAAGTGTTATTACATTCTGATTTTTGTAATTGCGAGAAGTATAATTTTCTACTTCAATATGAATGCGGCAAGAATGGTGAGCAGTGGTGTGAGGAGAAAAATGATTTAAAGAAATTCTTGGAATATAAGAAAATGAATGAAACAACTTTTTATGGGGATGTAGATTGTGATGTAAGCATGGCTGCTGTAGTAGCATATGGATTATTATATCCAGAATTAAAGACAGCTATATTAGGAACAAAATATAAAAAATTACAGTATGAATATAAATTAGATGGTGTTAGATATGGTGGTGATACCTTAACATCTGCCCTCACGGTATTGAAACGATACCTAGATTATGCAGGAATTCAAGAAAATAATTATAAAACTTGGGGAAAAGATGTGGAATGTAAAATGGATGAAATTTGGGATTTGATGGATGAGTCTGCTAGGAGATTTCTAAAGATCTATATGACCTTAGGGAATTATATCTGTATGCCTTGTAAAGGGTATCAGACATCACTTGGAAAATGGACATCTGTAAATGGAGGTAGAAGCAATTATGGGAAGTGGGACACAGTAGATCGCTTTTTATGGAAAATGTATCAATACTTTTTCACTAAGAATTCGGACATACTATTAGAATTGTTTACGGATTGTAAGGAAGAACTACGAGATGAAGTTCTTGTATGGAATGAGCAATTTAAGATACAGACATGGAGCGACTTTGTAGAAGTTCATGCTTTTGAAGATCTGGTAGAAGTAATAGATTGTAAGAATAAGATTTATGGAAGACCAATTGGGTTGAAAACAGGTATGAAAATTGATGTATTCGTAGATGAAGAATATAATCCTATGCCAGAAAATGAAAAGGAATGTAAGATTTTTTTTGAAACTGCAACGAGATTGATAGAGAAGAGAGGGCAGAGGATGATAAGAAAAATGTATGAATTAGAGATAATGGCAACTTATGATTTGAAGAATGTACATCCGTATTATGCTGAGAAATTAGATGGTAAAGGATTAGTTGAATTGTTACACAACATTAAAGGAAAGCGGTTGGGAACATATGCTAAACTATGCTAAGAGTAAAGGAAATATACTTTCGGAAAGTGGAGAAGTAGGGAAAGATTATACGGTACCAAATCTTGGTCATGATAATGAAAAAACACAATGGCTAAAAAATGTAGAAATCGCTATTCGAAATCGTGGTATCTTTATGAGTGGTATGTTACTCATTGCAACAGATATGGATTTAAAGATAGAGCAAGGGGTAGAGACTACTTACCTAGAAGCATGGAAAGACTGGAAAGTGTCTGAACTCTACAAAAAGCTTATGAAGGAGGTATTTGCAACGGATACAATATTTAGCGGATATGCTGACGTTCTTCAAAAAATGAAAAATTGCCTAAGTGATACAGAGTATAATCAAGTAAAAACTCTTTTTGACCAAATGTCAAAATATTTCGACAAATTAGAATATTTAGAAAAGTAGATTTTATTTTTAGGGGAGAAACGCTCATCTCGTTCAATACAATTGCTGGAGCTGCGATAAGGCTTTCGGAGAAGTATGAAGCCCCCCCCCAATTTGATATGCCTACAGAAAAAGAGAAGCGCTTAGACATCATTCTTAATTTGGAAATTATCTCAGAAGCGTTAAAAGAGAAGTTTAAAAAATTTTTCACATTACATAGAA
>JAWXVF010000280.1:0-2029 GCA_044425555.1 Eubacteriales bacterium | reverse complement strand
CACTCGAACTCGCTCAGTTTTATTTAATATAAGATACCTTTGTATCTTTTTGGTATGGTTTTATGCTGTTTTTTCTCTCATTTATACGATGTATTTGTGAGAGTTTATTTTTTTAGTATCATAGTAGTATCACAGACTAAGGTTATTGACTACTATTTTATTGATTAATATAACCTAGTTTTGAAGTTCTGTGGTATCTGTTTTTTTTTGTTTACAAAATGTTGACACTAAGTTATTCAGTCATATTATTTATTAAAGCTATTGAATAGTTCGAGCCATTTATCTAAAATCTCTTTTTCAATCTCAACCTTTCTTTCCATCTGCCTTTTCACACTTTTAGCGAGAACAACTTTCCAACCATGCACAAGGTCTACATTATATTTTTTAGCAAATTCTTCTATCTGTGGAATTAACGCTATTTCGTTATTGTATGTTTCTTCAAAAGTTATATCTTCAACTTCATGGAAAAATCTATCTATATGTTTCTCCATAATTGAAAATGGCATGAGATCCTCAACCTCGCTGTTTTCTAATTGAACAAATTGACCAATATCTAACAACTTTTTTTTCATCTTCAACATATATAGATGATTTGAGTTTATTTTTTGCACCTACACCACTTTTATCACTATCTATCAATACATATGGCAATGTTCCATTTCTACCACTAATAATACTAGTGATGCCTGCCACACCTTTAACTCCACCTGAAGGAATAAAAATAATTTCATTTTTAGGGTTAAATTTTTTGTTTCGGATTAAATATAACTTGATAGCATTTAGATAACATTGATCCGAAACACCTTCTACAATAATAGGCTGGCACCCTTGTAATAGTATATCTGAAACTGCTAATCCTAGTGCAGAATGAACAGCATATATTGACTGTTCGTTTCGCTTATCTCCTGTTGCTCGTAAATCGCTAGATGCTACCGTATGACCTTCTTCATCAGAATAAACAACTTTAACCCTGTCAATATTTGTTGTATCAATTAGAAATGGTGAGTGAGTTGTGTGTATAAGTTGGTTTGTTGTAGAAAGATTATTGAAAAAAGTTGCCAAATCTTTTTGAGCCATAGGATGTAGTGTTAACCCAGCTTCATCTAATAAAAGAATTGATCCCTTATGAGCATCTTGGCTTTCAACCAAAAAAGTTAGATAAAAGCTTAAAAACCATTGCAACCCTGTACTGCGACGTTCCAATTCGATTTCTTCAGGTCTTCTATCATCCGATACCCAAATTTTAAAGAAATCTCCATCTGCTTGTAATCTAAAACGATATTCTCCTTGTTTCCACCATTCTCTAAAGTCTTTTGTCAGCTTTGAAGACGCAGAATTTAATAAAGTTGTCCTTTCTTCCTTACTTTTAGTAGCTTCTTCAATTTTTTCAGCAGTTAGCACTTTTCTCGTATATTGTTCTCCATTATAGTGAGTATATTCCTCTGGATCTTTTCCTAATGACAATACTTCCTCAGGTTCCAAACCAACATATTCAAATAGCACACGTAAAGTACGTACTTTATCCTCGTTAGTAAATCCATCAACTGTTTCTCCATTCAAAAGTTTAACAGCATGAGGTAAATAAATTTGTGCATCTAAGTTACCATAATTAGAATAGTAAACAAAATTCGGCATCTCGCTTAGAATATATTCTATTGGATTATAAGATACTTCTTTTTCTTCTCCATCTTTTGTTTCTATTTTCATTGCATTTTCAACTATAACTTTTTTTTCTTCATAATAAAATTCAATAAGGTGTTTTCCGTCATATAGTCTAGAAATACAAACACTGTCTACAACGCAATCAAAAAATTCTTCTAAATGTTGTTTCTGATTTAAATCTAGTGTGAAAATCGCAGAAATAAATTCTATTTCAGATGTCTTATTACGCCAGTTTGTGTATTCTTTATTTGGCATATCATGCAAAGGATCAATTTCGCCATTTCTAGCAGGGTTTAATTTCCATAATGCTAGAATAATATTTGATTTCCCAGCTTCATTTATGCCTACTAATGAGGTAACATCATCA
>JAWXVF010000292.1:0-3611 GCA_044425555.1 Eubacteriales bacterium | reverse complement strand
ATCCTTATGCAGATGAAATTAATAAATTAGCAGATAATTTGGAGAATATAGCAAATGGTACGTATTTTATAGAAATTGGAGACAAAATAACGTATGAGGATAATGGATTGTTTATCGGGCATGCAGATTTAAATAGAATAGAAACAGGATGTAAAAAGTACTATGATTTGTTAGTAAATCAAATTGAAAATATATCTGACATACCATATGTATGTGGAAATAGAATAGGAGATGAATTTTAATGGCAGAATTACCAGAGAATTATGTGGATCCAATACTTGATGAAACTGTAAACACTAAGAAGAGATACAGTATAGTCGAAAATGAAGATGGTACATATACAATAGAAGATGTTACAACATATACACAAGAGGCATCACGAATTAATGCATTAGCATTTAATAATCAAAATACAGAAATAAATGGAAAAATTGATGTAGCCAATATACTATCTACACTGGAAGAAGTGGAAGAGAATGAAGTACTAGGAAGAGTGGTAGACGCAACAGTTGTTAAAGGGATAAGTGACATCATTGAGCCATTAACCTATACAGGTGCTGGCGCTCATAATTCAATTTATCGAGGTAAGTCACTAGGTACATCTGTAACAAGTGAGCAATACGCAAATATTGCAAATGGTACATTCAAAGATATGTACATTGGTGATTATTGGACTATCAGTGGTAAAGTATATCGAATTGCTGCTTTTGATTACTACTATCGTTGTGGTGATACAGATTTGACTACTCACCATGTAACACTCGTTCCGGATAAAGCATTGTACACTGCTCAAATGCACAACACAGAATCTGGTCAATATGAAAGTGGTGCAGCTAACACTACTGAGGGTGGTTATGTTGGTTCAGATATGTACACCACAAACCTAGAGAGTGCAAAAACAACCATTGCTGCTGCATTTGGCGATCACTTGCTAGAACACAAGCAATATCTTGTAAATGCTGTAACTAGCGGTAGACCTAGTGGTGCTGCTTGGCTTTCTAGTAAGGTTGAACTCATGAACGAAATCATGGTATATGGTACTAATGTTTTCTCTCCTGTATCAGATGGTTCTACAGTTCCAACAGTCCATACAGTGTGTAAAACACAGCTACCACTATTTGCACTACGACCAGACGCTATCAATTTTAGAGAAAGTTATTGGCTACGTGATGTTGTATCAGCCGCTACCTTTGCTCGTGTCTACACCGGCGGTTATGCGACCGGCAACTCCGCTTCTTACCCTTTTGGTGTGCGCCCCGCTTTCTCAATATCATAAATCTTACACCCCCTTGTGGGGTGTAAGAAATGGAGGTTAATGAATGTCAGTATTGAAAAACAAAAGAAAGCCCTCTCAGTTTGAGGTATTTCATCATTTGAATAAATTAAGAAAAGAAATCACAGAGCTATTGCTACGAGATTTTGGATATAGTTTTGAAAAATCTGAGAAACGATTACAAGCTAGAATGGGTGGACGATCTTTTGACGACCTAAGTGAGTATGAGAAAGAAACTTACACTAAACTCAAGACCCGTTGGGAAGCCTTTGATGAATGGTTTATTGTAGATGAACGTAAGACCATTGTTGAGTGCCTGAGAGATATTACAAAAGAGGTGTACATTGCCAATAGTATCTATCCAACCTGTCAGGAGGAACTGATACAACGTCGTATTCATCAAGATGAAGCAATCGGTCAATGTTATAGATTAACACAGGAGTTGCAATATGCTATTGAAACACTACCTGTAGATGTAAATTCTTATACACGATTTGGAGAAGCAATACAGAAAGAAATTAACCTCATTAAAGGTTGGAGAAAATCTGACAATAAATTCAAAGGGGTAATCTCTGATTCAGCCGCTAACTTTGCTAATGTCAACAACAACGGTAATGCGAACAACAACAACGCTTCTAACCCTAATGGTGTGCACCCCGATTTCGATTCCACAGTTAAATAGGTAATATCCGTTCTGTGGGTAAAGAAAGGAGAGATTATCCTTCCATATGGTAAATGCTAAACACGACACTACTTCTTACGAGAACGGTAGTTATCAGCGTGAGATATTTGATGGAAATGCTTTGTACGACGCTTATAATCGTGCAAAACGAGGTAGTGATTGGAAACCTCAAGTACAAAAGTATGAAATGACCTATTTATTAAACCTATCAAAAGTTCAACGAGAACTAGAGGAAAAGACATATAAATTTCTACCTAACTCTGAATTTGTTATCAAAGAAAGAGGTAAAACGAGAGTTATATGTGGTGAGCAGATTCAAGATAGAATCGTAAAACACAGTTTATGTGATGAAATCCTAAACCCGGAAATGAAGAAATACTTCATCTATGACAATGGTGCAAGTCTTGAGGGTAAAGGAATTGACTTCTCTCGTAGAAGATTGCTTACACATTTGAACAAGTATTACATGAATCACAAATCCAATGATGGTTACATCTTACTGATTGATTTTTCAAAGTATTATGACAACATACAGCATGATGTGTTGATGGATTTGTTTCGCACCTATATTAGTAATGACCATGCTTTATGGTTATTGGAAAACACAATAGATCGCTCTAAGGTAGATGTTTCATACATGACTGACGAAGAATATTCCAGATGTATGAGTAGCCTATTCAATTCATTAGAACATGATTCCATTGATAAACAATTTCTTACAGGTGAAAAATTCATGTACAAGCACTTGAACATTGGCGATCAAGTCGCACAGGTTGCGGGGATTGCCTACCCGATCAAGATTGATAACTATATCAAGATTGTAAAATCCGTTAAGTATTATGGCAGATATATGGACGACAGTTATATCATTCATGAAAGCAAAGAATATTTGGAGCAATTACTAAAAGATATTATTGAGCTTGCTAATTCCATTGGTATCACTGTGAATTTAAAGAAAACACATATATGTAAGTTGTCGGAACAATGGAAATTTCTTCAAATGAGATATTCCCTCACTGATACCGGGAGAATTATCAAAAAGATAAATCCACAAAGAATTACAGCTATGCGACGAAAAATGAAAAAAGTAATTCATGTTTTAAGCATAAATGAGTATGAAGATTGGTTTAGGTCATGGTTTAAAAATTACTACAAATATATGAGTAAGCAACAAAGACTAAATATAACAAACTTATTTGAAAGATTAAAGGAGGAAAAATTATGTATGCAATCACTTTAGCAGATGGAAACACTATTGAGAATCTAATCCCAAATGGCAATAACTATATTGCTCAAGGTGTGATTGATGATTCTGTATTTGAGGGGAACTTAGGTGAAGTTTCTATCTCAGATGGTACTACCACTGAAACCTACACTGATATGGTGTTGATTCAAAACAAAGTGTATGGTGAGAACTCATGGTTTATTCTAGCTGTGAAATCCGAAACACAGAAAAGAGAAGAATCACTTCTCAATCAAATTGATGAAATGAGCAAAGCTATGAGTATCTTGTTGACAGGAAAGGAGGAATAAAACTATGAACACATCACAAGCAGCATTAGAAATGAGAAAAGCTCTACAGTTTTTTGTAGACACATTGGACGCTGATACACAGTTAGATATGATGTTGGAAATTCCATCTATCTACCCTGAATT
>JAWXVF010000056.1:0-14949 GCA_044425555.1 Eubacteriales bacterium | reverse complement strand
GAGAGCAAATAAATCTATCAAATTATGGGATTGAAGAAACGACAATTGTTGCAATTAACAATGATACAAACGAAGAATACACATATAGCGATTTGCAAAATACGAAAATGAAATTATCATTTAAAGAAGATGGGAAAGATATTATATTCTATGGAGAAATTAATGAAAATAATTATTGGGATGGAGATTGTGCAATAAATATATACAATGATGGAGTATTAGAATTAATAACAGAAGCGCTATATGATGATGGAGAAATGCTGTCGTATAGGCAAGTATTAATATCAAACCATGCTGTAGAAGGAAAAGCATGGACAATATCAAATAGAGTAAAAGAAGACCAAGGAAACAAAGGAATAAGTGAGCAATACATTTACAAGGAAGTAGAACGAACAGAGGAAATTATATTAGCCACTGGATTTGCGGAAATGCAGGAACTAGATATAAGGATAGGATATTACAATGGAATGACATCGAATGGGATGTACAATGACACAACGGGAAATGCAGTATTGATTAAATTTGATGAAAATGGATATGTAAGAACTTTATACAAAGGAAATGTACAAAATGGAGAGTTTAACGATAAGACAGGAAATGCATGGCAAATTGTAAAAACTGACGTTGCGGAATACATTTACTATAATGGAGATTTTATAAACGGTGAAAGAGTTGGAAGTGTTTCGCAGGATGATATTGTAGATATTGAATTCATAAAAAGAACGTTAGAAGATAATGAAATTTTAATTGAGTTAAACTGGGAGAATAATAGCTTATAAAAAAGTAACACCGTAAAAGGTGTTACTTTTTTAATTCCTAACAACATACATGATTAATGAGCTAATTCTTCTGTACCAATATCGGTTAATAACCCTCCAACTTCTCTATAAGGCATAGTATAACGTTGTGATAGATAACGTAAACTTGCGCCAAGTTCTCCGTCTGGTCCACCGTACTGCGTGAGAATTACCTGTGCTATTTCAGGATTTGGTGTCTTAATATTTATTGGATATTCTAAACGTTTTTCATAATTCCACATTAATAAATTCCTCCTTCCCAAGGGTTGCTTTCTACACCCCAACGCCAAGTGTTGGTGCTGTCATAAGCGTTATCAATTGTCAATGGTTGATATTTTTTAGAATATTCTGCAATTAGATCACAACGCATTTTACAGTAATAATTAAAGTATTCAATTGCTTTTTGATCGGTAGGATGTGTGTCAAGATATTCTGTTAAGTCTACCACAGCAAAAGAGGCAATGTTAATGGAATGAAGCAATTGTTCTTGCTCGCTCTTTTCGCTTATATGATTCATAGTATCCATTAGTTGCATCTCCTTCCTGAAAATGGTTTTGTTAGCTCAGGGAAAATTGTTCCAACACGATAGGCTTCTTCTAAATCATCGTAAGTTTTCGTGAATTCTTGCCAAGGAACATACGCCATTGCAACTTCAAAGTTGTTGAGAGAGCTCTCTTGACTAGTATGGGTCATTGCATTTCGATTGATCATAATATACTTCTTTCAATGTTCTTTTTATATCATATGACAAAAGAAATGGAATGTCACAAGGGATTTTAGTGGGATATTAGAAAAGTTTATAATTCTCATATACTTTTACTTGAAAAATCGAGTAATTTATGTAAGAATAGGAAGAATAATAAGTAAAATAAGAAGAAGATATATTATTGCTGGTGGATTAGCCAAGAAGAAAGGAAATGGAAATGAGAGGAATTGATACAGAGGTACGTAAAGTAAGAAGAAAAGTATTTACAGAGGTAGCATCACTAGCCTATCATTCGGAGAACTTAACAGATGATATGGAAGCATTGCCATATAAGATTGTAAACGCAGACGAGTCTGATTATTGGGAAAGTTCTTATAGAGAACGTGCAGTGGTTAGAGAACGATTACGCCTTGCAATGGGAATGTCATTACGCCCAGAAGATCAACCTGTTCATTTATCACAAGGTGTGGAAGTAAGTAATATTGCAGAACGTTATTACGAACCGCCACTTGTACAAGTGATACCATCTGCGTGTAATTCTTGTCCTGTGAATCAATATACGGTTACAAGTGCGTGTCTTGGTTGTCTTGCTCATCCTTGTCGAGAAGTATGTCCGAAAGATGCAGTTTCTATGAGAAATGGAAAATCTTATATAGACCAAGAAAAGTGTATTCGCTGTGGCAAGTGTAAGACAGTCTGTCCATATGATGCGATTACTCATCAAGTAAGACCTTGTGCAGCAGCTTGTGGAGTGAATGCTATTAAAGATGATAGTAGAGGAAGAGCATATATTGATCAAGAATCTTGTGTATCTTGTGGACAATGTATGGTAAATTGTCCTTTTGGTGCTATTGCAGATAAATCACAGATATTCCAATTGATTAAATCCTTACAATCAGGTAAGAGGATTATAGCGCAAGTTGCCCCTGCATTTGTTGGTCAATTTGGTCCTAAAATTACACCGGATATGATTAAAACAGCCTTAATGGATGTGGGATTTTCGGATGTGTATGAAACGGCTATTGGTGCTGATGCTGGTTGTTTAGTAGAGGCAGAACATTACGTTCATAAAGTTGCAACGGGAGAAGAAGAATTTCTATTAACGTCTTGTTGTCCGTCTTGGTCTGTAATGGCGAAAAAATACTTCCCTGAGACCATTGAAAAGATTTCCAATGCATTAACGCCAATGGTAGCAACAGCTCGCGTGATTAAGGATGAACATCCAGATGCTAGTGTAGTCTTTATTGGACCATGTGCTTCTAAAAAGTTAGAAGCAAAGAGAAGATCTGTTCGTTCAGATGTAGATTTTGTAATTACATTTGAAGAATTGGTTGGAATCTTTATGGCAAAAGGAATCTTAATGGATGAGATTCAAGCTGAATATGAAATGAATGATGCCACATCCGCTGGTAGAGGATACGGAGTAGCAGGTGGTGTTGCCTCTGCTATTGAACAATGTATTAATGAATATTATCCTGGTACAGAAGTGAATATTGAGCATGCAGAAAGTTTAGCAGAATGTAAGAAGTTGTTGGCATTAGCAAAGGCGGGACGTAAAAAAGGCTGCCTCATAGAAGGGATGGCTTGTCCAGGTGGTTGTGTGGCAGGAGCAGGTACCAATATTCCGGTTATACAAGCTGCAAGAGAATTGGATAAATTTAAGAAGGCTGCTGGACAGACAATTCCATCAAAAGAATAAATAGAAATGGAGAATAGACAGATGAGTAAAGTGAGAACACGTTTTGCACCTAGTCCAACAGGACGTATGCACGTAGGGAATTTAAGAACAGCATTGTATGCGTATTTGTTAACGAAACACGAAGGTGGCGATTTTATTTTACGAATAGAAGATACAGATCAGGAACGCTTGGTAGAGGGAGCGGTAGACATTATTTATCGTACACTTGAAAAAACAGGTTTAATTCATGATGAAGGACCTGATAAAGATAAAGGATATGGTCCATACGTACAAAGTGAACGTATGGCTAGTGGACTTTATTTAGAATATGCAAAACAATTAGTAGAGAAAAAAGAAGCTTATTATTGTTTTTGTGACAAAGAACGTCTTGCCACATTAGCAAGTGATGTTTCTGGTAAGTCCATTAATATGTATGACAAAAATTGTTTGCATCTTTCAGATGATATAATCAAACAAAAACTAGAAGAAGGTATTCCATATGTCATTCGTCAAAATATTCCAACGGAAGGGACCACTTCATTTGTGGATCAATTATATGGGGAAATTACAGTAGATAATTCTGAATTAGATGATATGGTATTGATTAAATCTGATGGGTATCCTACGTATAATTTTGCCAATGTAGTGGATGATCATTTGATGGAAATAACACATATAGTAAGGGGGAATGAATATCTTTCTTCTACGCCGAAATACAATCGTTTATATCAAGCTTTTGGGTGGGAAATTCCAACCTACGTACATTGTCCTCTGATTACAGATGAAGAGCATCATAAGTTATCCAAAAGAAGTGGTCATTCATCTTATGAAGATTTAGTGGAACAAGGATTTTTAACAGAAGCAATTGTGAATTTCGTTGCACTACTTGGGTGGAGTCCACAAGATAATCAAGAACTCTTTTCATTAGAAGAGTTAGTACAAGCCTTTGATTATAGCCATCTCTCCAAATCTCCAGCAGTGTTTGATTACACTAAGTTAAAATGGATGAATGGTGAATATTTTAAAGCGATGGAAGAAGAGACTTTTTATGAAATGGCAAAACCCGTTATAGAAGCGACCGTAACAAAATCATATGATTTGCACAAGATTGCCGAAATGGTACGTACAAGAATTGAAGTGTTAGAAGATATTCCTATGCATATTGATTTCATGGAAGACTTGCCAACATATGATTTGGAAATGTATTGTCATAAGAAAATGAAGACTACAAAGGAATCTTCTTTAGAGGTATTAAAAGAAGTATTACCTATATTTGAGGAAGTAGACGATTACTCGAATGATAACTTGTATAGCACGTTGTTAAAATATGTAGAACAAAAGGGCTGCAAGAATGGATATGCTATGTGGCCAGTACGCACAGCAGTGTCTGGCAAACAGATGACACCAGCAGGAGCCACAGAGTTAATGGAATTATTTGGTAAAGAAGAGTCTATTGCAAGAATTAAGCAAGGAATTACGTATTTAGAGCAAATATAAGTATTGAAAGAACGAAGAGAGAGTAAATAATTAAAAATGGAAGCAATTAACCAAGAACAATTTATTGGTCTTAACTATTTGAAAAAAGAAAATTTTCATGGGAGCATGAAAGGAATGCGATACCGTTTTCATTGTGAAAAGGTGGACGATGGTACAAAATTAGAAGTATGTATTTGGCCAGAACCTTATTGCTTTGAGAAAACGGAAGATGCATTCAAACAAGTAAAGGAATATACCTTTGATGAACAAGGGTTATTGGAAGGAATTGCTTGGGTGAATGAACAGTATCTAACACAAGAAGAAATGTGGAAGATAGCTAAAAATTTGTGAGAGAAGTCTGCTGACGAACTTAGTGTGTTTGCTGTTACTAAGAAAAGAAAGGCAGGGTTAAATTATATGAACAATGAAAATCAAGAGAAGGCAATCAGTCACCAAGAGGGACCTTGTATTGTCATTGCACCACCAGGGTCTGGTAAGACCTATGTAATTATGAATCGAATTCGATATCTTGTGGAGACTTGTAAAGTACCATCAGATACAATTTATGTGGTAACTTTTACAAGGATGGCAGCACTAGAAATGAGAGAGCGCTATGAGAAATTAGTAACAGAAACGAATAATGAAGTTGTATTTGGAACCTTTCATAGTGTGTTCTTAAATATTGTCATGCAAGAGACACCGTATACAAGGGATAGTCTGTTATCCTCCAAAGACCAATATAAATTGGTGTCTCTTGCATTAAGACGTATTGGATATGAACATGAGATTCATGAGGAATTAATAGCACAGATTACCAAAGAAGTAAGTCGATTGAAAAATCAAGGATATCAAACCCAGTTAATGAAAGAAAAGCCAAGTTATCAATGTGACGGTATAACAGAAGAATTATTTTTTAGCTTATATGACGTATTGCAGGAAGAACGACAAGAACAAAAAAGACTTGATTTTGACGATATTTTATTAGAATGCTATAAGCTTTTAACAGATGTTCCTGAAGTTCTAGCCAAGTACCAAAGGAAGATACAATATTTGTTAGTGGATGAATTTCAAGATAGCAATCCGTTACAATACCATATTTTGCAAATGCTTGCATTACCCAACAATCATTTTTTTACCGTAGGAGATGATGACCAATCTATTTATGGATTTCGAGGATCCACCCCATCTATTATGCAACAATTTCTAATTGATTACCCAAATGCACAGAAGATTATATTAGCAATAAACTATCGAAGTACCCCAGAGATTATAGAGGATAGTAAACGATTAATTGCACAGAATGAAAACCGATTTATAAAAGAGTATACAGCGTTTCAAGAACATGGAGATCTGGTGACATATACTGTAACAGAAAGCCTAGAAGATCAATTAGATCAAATGGTAACACATATACAGACTCACTTGAAAGCTGGAGAAGAAGATATTGCAGTGATATTTCGTACCACCACACAATTAGATTTATATACAAATCGCTTACAATTAGAACAATTGGCATATCAGGTGAAAGAGAAAGTGAAAAATATCTATGACCATACAGTGGTAAAGGATATAAGAGCCTATTTATCGTATACTCATGTGGAACAAAATGCAAAAGATTTACGATATATTTTAAACAAACCTAATCGTTACTTATCACAAAAAGGGATTAGTGAGTATGAATTTAAGGAGGAGACATTAGAAACGTATTATGGTGCTAATCGAGAAATGTTAGTAGTGGTAAAAAAATTTCGTACACAATTGATGTTATTATCGCAAATGGAGCCATATGCAGCTATGGTTTATATACGTAAGGCGATGGGTTATGAAAGGTGGCTACAAGAAGCTTATTTAGAGGAGAAGAAGTATCAAGAGTGTAAAAGTATATTGATGCAATTACAAGAGGAGTCTAAGGAATACGAAAGTGTACAGGAAATGTTAGCAGGTTGGATAAGAAAACATGATCAATTATCCAATCAAGGGAATGAGAATCAGATGGTAGGAAATGGATTTATTAAATTAATCACTATGCATAGTTCTAAAGGGCTAGAATTTAATGTGGTATTAATACCTGATATAGTAGAAGGGAATATTCCACATCGTAAAGCGAAGAAGCCAGAAGAAATTGAGGAGGAAAGAAGATTGTTTTATGTAGCAATGACAAGGGCTAAGAAAAAATTGTATTGCTATGGAAGAAATGAAAAACGAGATAATACAAAAGTAGTATCATCTCGTTTCTTAGAGGAACTTCATAGTGAGGAGAAGTCGTCATCCTCTTCGTCTTCACAAAAAAATTCGTCATATTCATCTGTGAAAAATTCATCACGTTCTGAATTTTCGAGGAATTCTTCGAATAATTCGGAAATAGCGTTTAATTCTTCGTCTGACTCAATGTATTCTAAATCTGGATCTTTGAAAATATCTTCGTTTTCAAAATAACGATAGAACCATACTTCTCCGTCATGATTTTCACCGTTTTCATCAAGTGGTAGAAGAACCATATAATCTTGATCTTCGATTGTAAGTATGACCACAATGGCACATTCTACATCGCCATTTTCAAGAGTAAGGGTAACAGACATTTCTTCTGCATTAAAAGAATAAGGCTTCCCTTCGTTAGTATTATTTTGGTTACTCATAGTAAAAACTGCTCCTTTCCTAATCAACAGATTTTAAACAATAATCTTTACCATTGTACCCAATAATAAGAAAAAATTCAAGTAAAGTCTGCAATGAAATTGAAAAAATGATAATGAGAGTAAATATAATAAGAATATGGAATTAATTTTTATAAGATGTGTTGAAAAAGGAGAAAGTATGTTACAATAGGGAGTAAGAAAGTGGAGGCGGGCGAAAGTATGAAAAAAAATGGTAGGATTCAATTAAAACCTAATAAAAAATATCCTGTTCATTTAGGTGCCATAGTAACAGGTGAGTATATAGAATTTACGGTTCAGATGAAACATAAGGAGTGTGGTGTGATTCTTCATACAAAAGGGGATGCTATAAAGATTCCTTTTACACAAGAATGTAGAATTGGAAACGTATATAGTGGGATTTTAGTAGGGATATCATCGAAGGATATAGAGGGATATCAATATTATGAACAAGATTCTATTTTTGTGGATTCTTATGCTAAGAAGGTAATAGGCAATGAATGTTTTGGACAAGATTATGAGAAGGAGAAATCGCAAGAGAGGATTGGTGCCATTGTAGGAGAGGAATTTGTATGGGGCGAGGATCGAAATCCATGCTATTCCTATGAAGATAGTATTCAATATATGTTACATGTAAGAGGTTTTACACAACATAGTAGTGCTAATGTAGAAGCGAATGGAACTTTTCAAGGGATCATGGAGAAGATTCCATACTTGCTAGAACTTGGAATTACAACATTAGAAGTAATGCCATGTTATGAATTTGAAGAAGTGGAAACTCTAGAACTTATGGATTCTATGGCTTATGCATTAAAACATTATAAGGAAGAATACGTAGAGCAACCTAAGAAGAAGTTGAATTGTTGGGGATATAAGCAAGCTTACTATTTTGCCCCAAAACGTTCTTATTCTTACAAGGAAGATTGTGTTTTGGAATTAAAAGAATTAATTAAACAATTACATGGAGTAGGAATTGAATTCATTATGCAAGTGTATTTTCCAAAAGAGTGTACTTATCAATTAATCTATGATGTATTATCTTATTGGATGATGGAATACCATGTGGATGGGTTTCATGTAATGGGAGAAGCGATTCCAATGGAGTTTCTTGCGAAAGAACCAATCTTTCAAGACCTAAAAATGATGTGCGACCATGTAACGTATGATGCGATTGCACATGGACCAGGGTTTTCTAATCGCATTGCTACGTATCATGGGGCATTTATGAAAAGTGCTAGACGCTTTTTAAAAGGAGAACCAGAATCTATTGGCAGTTTTGTAGAAGCACTAAAATTACGAGATAATCGCATTGCGAGTATTCAATATGTATCTAATTATAATGAATTTACTTTACACGATATGGTGTCTTATGATCACAAACATAACGAAGACAATGGAGAAGGTAATGAAGATGGAACGTATTCTAATTATAGTTGGAATCATGGGATAGAAGGAGTTACTGATAAGAAAAAGATTTTAGATCTTCGCAAGAAGCAGATGAAAAATATCATGGCATATTTATTATTATCACAAGGGACGCCTATGATTATGGCAGGAGATGAATTTGCATTTTCTAGAAAAGGAAATAACAATCCATATTGTCATGATAATGAATTGCTATGGTTAGATTGGAATGGTGTGCATCAGAATAATGAATTGTTTACATATAGTAAGAGCATAATAGCATTTCGTAAGGAACATCCTATTTTTCATCCAAGTCATTCATTTAAAATGGTGGATACCATTGGTTGTGGATGTCCAGAACTTTCGTATCATGGAGAAGATGCTTGGAAACCTAATATGGGGACGGCAAGTTTCTGTATAGGCTTATTATATTCTGGAGCATATCAGAAGAAGGAGATACAAGAAGAGAAGCCAGATTATTATATAGCCTTTAATAGTCATTGGCAAAAGCACCTACTAGCACTTCCTAGATTAAAGAACGAGTACCGATGGAGTGTGGTTATGGATACTTATGAACCTGTGGAGGAAGAAAATAAAAATTATAATTTTATAGAAGGCGATACTGTTCAAGTGGGAGAACGCAGTGTTTTGATTCTAAAGAGTGTCTTATTAAATGAGAATTAATGACACATTTTGAATTGTTTAACATAGAGTATTAGTATAACAATTTTTTGGAGGATTTATGAACTTTATATGGATTATTTTATTACTCTTATGTTGTAACAATGGATCGAATCAAGGTGGTCGCAGAAATGATTTTGATTGTGACAGAGGTTGTGACAATGATTGTCACTGTGATAATGGATTGCCACACGAAGATCATTACGATTGTCACCGTGGTTTTGAAGCACCATGTGGAGCTATTTGTGAAGCATCTTATGAACCGATTATGGAGCAAAGAAATGAATTGATGAGTGAACAACAACCTACTTATGAACTAAGAAGAGAGAGTGCTGCAAATGGAATGGCTCCTGTAGACCCACAACAATGGCAAAGATGTAATCAATAAACAGCCAGAGAAAGGGATTGATAAGAGCGTATTCTTATTGATCCCTTAAGAAATTGTATTGACGAATAGAAGTAGCAATGATAGAATTCGAAAAGAAGAAAAGAAATGAGGAGTTACAATGATTAATGATAAAAAAGTATTATTTAGTGGTATGCAATCTACTGGTACGTTAACATTAGGGAATTACTTAGGTGCATTAAAAAATTGGGTTAATTTAAGTGACGAATATGAATGCTTTTATTCTGTTGTGGACTTACATTCTATTACAGTAAGACAAGATCCAGCCGAGTTAAGAAAACGTGCTAGAAATTTATTAACACTATATATTGCGGCTGGTCTAGATCCTAAGAAGAATTGTATTTATTATCAGTCCCATGTTTCGGGACATGCTGAATTGGGATGGATTTTAAATTGTTTTACCTATATGGGGGAATTAAACCGTATGACACAATTTAAAGATAAAGCATCAAAACACGCGGATAATATTAATGCGGGATTGTATACGTATCCTGTGCTAATGGCAGCAGATATTTTATTATACCAAGCTGATGTAGTACCTGTTGGTAAAGATCAGATGCAACACTTAGAGATTACAAGAGATATTGCACAGCGTTTTAACGGAGTTTATGGAGAGGTATTTACCATACCAGAAGCATATATTGGAAAAGTGGGAGCGAAAGTAATGAGTCTACAAGATCCAGAGAAGAAAATGTCTAAGTCGGATGAGAATCCAAATGCAAGTATCTTTTTAATGGATGATACAGATACGATTATTCGTAAGTTTAAACGTGCTGTTACTGATTCGAATGCCCAGATTCAATACAATGAAGAACAATTAGGAATTAGGAATTTAATTGATATTTACTGTGCTTGTACAGGGAAAATCTCAGAGGAAGTAGTATTAGAATTTGAAGGGAAAGGATATGGAGATTTTAAGTTGGCAGTAGGAGAATCTGTTGCATCTATGTTACAACCGGTACAAAAGCGATATGAAGAATTACTAACAGAGAAAGAGTATATCAATTCCATAATTAAAGAAAATGGAGAAAAAGCTAATTACTATGCATTGAAAACCTTACGAAAAGTTCAGAAAAAAGTAGGATTTCCTGAAAAAATTCGTTAAGAAATCGGTGTATATTTTTCCGATTTATGTTATAATCATGATAACATAAAATAATCATAGAAGAGGCATACTTATGAAAGAACAGATTACAAAGCAAGTAGTGTTGTTTGTTATAATTGTGATGACATTGATATTGATAGGGATACTTTCTTTTTGCGTAGCATCGCAAATTAGTTTGTATGGAATGATAGCAATTGGATTATACTTAGTTGCAATAGGTAGTATTTTAATTGTTGGTATTATGAAAATAGCACAACGTCTTATTGTACAACCGCTAGATGAGTTGATAGAGAAGATGATTCATGTAGTAAGTGGTAATTTAGATACAGAGATTATGATTGATGCTTCTCCTGAGTTTGTAAAAATAAGTGAGGAGTTAAATAATATAGCTTCTAATTCTTTAAAAGCAACGGAACAATTATCAAGGGTGTTAGATACGTTAAATTCTAAAACGGCTGTTTATGAATACAAACATGATATGATGAGAGTGTTGGTGACTAGTAAGATTCAAGAAGTATTAGATTTAACAGAAGAAGAGATGATTACTTTATTAGGTGATAAGAATTTATTTGAACAGAAGATCAAATTATTAGAAGATCAAATAGTAGATGAGAAGAAAGGGATTTACCAATTAGATTCTTCAAAGGAACGTTATGTGAAACTAGATATTTTTTCGGATGAATCAGGTGACTTTGGAGTGATTATGGATGTAACAGAAGATTACTTAGCACAGAAGAAGTTAGAGTATGAGCGAGATTATGATATGTTAACGGATATGTATAATCGACGTGCTTTTAAACGGAAGATGGAAGAGTTATTCGATAAAAATAGAGAACATATTAAATGTGCAGCTATGGTAGCTTTTGACATGGACAATCTAAAAACAATTAATGATAAATATGGACATGCAGGGGGGGATCTTGCTATTCAAAAAATGGCAGAAGTCTTTAAAGGAGTGAATACGCCAAATAAAATTGGAGCACGACTTGGGGGAGATGAATTTATTATGTATATTTACGGAGAAGACTCTTATGAGGCAATAGAAAGTTATATTTTAGAGATGAAGGAACATTCTCATAAATCACAAATTGTGGTAGAAGAAGGGATTGCTTTAGAAGTTCGTTTTTCTGGTGGATATGCATATAGCTCGG
Source organism: Eubacteriales bacterium (assembly GCA_044425555.1). Lineage (GTDB taxonomy): Bacteria > Bacillota > Clostridia > Lachnospirales > Lachnospiraceae > JAWXVE01. Next base: position 2,891 of record JAWXVF010000056.1, on the reverse strand, counting down.
ATCGTAATTTAAGTTATATTAAATCTATGAGACAAGCAGATAAGGCACTATATATAGCGAAAGAAAGTGGAAAAGCACAATTCTTTCGCTATGAAGAAGTTGTGTAATAGATGCTTTTCGATACTATTTACTACTTTATTTATGAGGATATTGTGTAGGGGCAATTACAAGAAGAGTGGTAGTAGCGAGTAGTTAGATAAGGGGGAGATGACTGTTGATGAATGATAAAGCGTTGCAAAGAATCTTAGATGCTAGTAACAGTGCATATTTAGTGTATAATCAACATATGAGGAGAGTGATTATGCAGAATAAAGCGTCGATTACTTTGTTTGGAAGAGATTGTATGAAAACTTCTATAGAAGAATTGTTTTCTATAAGGTTTGATGAATTGATGCAAGCGATTGTATTAAAATTAGAGTCAGAGGAAGTGTGTCATGCATGGGATGTACCTATTTTTGATCATAGAGGAGAGCAAATATTATGTGATTTACAAGCAGGATATTTGAATGAAGATCAAACAGAAGTTTTTTTGAAGATGAAATATAAATTGGATGAGAAAATAGAACAATTAAAAGGATTGATGAGCATGGCTCAAGTCCCATTTTTTGTTTTAGATCATACAAGAGAAATGACTATATATTTTGCTAACAAGATATTTTATCAAACCATAGGTTTGACAGAAGAAGTCATACGAGAGAAGTATAATAATTCGTTTGCATGTATGATACAAGAATTTGAGTCTATGGTAACTCATGAAGAAGTGTATGAATATTTAGAAGAACGCATTCAATATAAAATAGATCTTGGAGTAAAATTAGATGATGGAATCATTCGTTGGTTTTGTTTTGATATAAATCAAGTAGAGGCTATTAATCATGGACATAAATACTATGGAATGCTATTTTCGATTGAAAGTCATGTAGAAGAAGTGGAACGTCTAAATAAAGTGCATAGTGAATTATATCATAGAGCTACGTATGACTCCTTAACCAAAGTGTTAAATAGAGCGTCTTTTGAAAATGAAGTAAAAAGTGTCATAGAAACAAGTGCTTCTAATGTATGCCATGCGTTGTATTTTATAGACTTGGATGATTTTAAACATGTGAATGATACATATGGTCATGGATTTGGAGATTTTTTATTAGAACAATTTGGCGCAAGATTAAAAAACCGTGTAAAAGAAGGAGACTTAATTGGGCGAGTTGGGGGAGATGAATTTATTATTTTTATGAGAGACATTAAAGATGAGGAAATTATTCAACTAAGAGCAGACAGTATTTTGGAAGATTTAGTAGAAGAATTTACTGATGGATTAAAAGGTTGCGTTGCACAAGTAAGTATTGGAATTGCTCGTTTTCGTTTAGATGGGACGAATTACGAAGAACTTGTAAAATGTGCCGATGCTGCGTTATATTATGCTAAGAATCATGGAAAGAATATAGCAGTGATTTATCAAAATGATATGTAGAGTGATAAGGTGAGAAATAGTATTTTTTACACACAACCTCACTAAGGAGAATTTTTCATGGTACAGGGTTATGGGAAGTCAGCGTGTGAAGGAATTGCAATAGGCAATATTTATGTATATGAGAAGTCAGAATTGCTTATGAGAGAATCTTTAGGGGAACCAGAACAAGAATGGGAAATTTTTCAAAAGGCAAAACGAAAAGCCATTGAAGAATTACAAGTTTTATATGATAGAATCTATATAGAATTTGGAGAAAAGGATGCTGCAATTGTAGGGGCACAACCACTGATGTTAGAAGATTCGAACTTCGTAGAATCTGTAAGAAGTTATATTCAAGAAGGAAAAAGTGCAAGTGGAGCAGTTTGGGAAACAGGGGAACGAATTAGTAATATTTTTGAAGAATTGCAAGATGAATATATGAGAGAACGTGCTAGCGATATACGAGATGTTGCCAAGCGTGTTCTTCGAATTATAAATGGTGAAGAAGAAGGTTTACTGATAGAGGAACCATGCATTATTGTGGCAAAAGATTTGTCTCCTACAGAAACAATCGTATTATCGAAAAGTGAAATTTTAGCATTTGTAATTCAAAAAGGATCTAATAATAGTCATATGGCAATTTTAGCACGTATGATGAATATCCCTGCTTTAATTCAAGCTGATATTATTGTAGACTCTTCTTTAAATGGGAAACAGATGATTGTAGATACGTTTCAAGAACAATTTTTTATAGAACCAGAAATGGATACTATTAGGAATGTGGAAAGAAGACTAGAAGAATTACGGAACAAAGAAAAACACCGTGTGACCAATATGGAACAAGGCAGTGTGTCAAGTAGTGGTCACAGTATACAAGTATTTGCCAATATGGGAATACCAAGGGACTTGGATACTATTAAAATTGTTCAAGCTGATGGGATTGGACTGATGAGGAGTGAGTTCTCATATTTAGGTAGAACATCTATTCCTACGGAAGAAGAACTATTTCGAGAATATAGGATGATAGTAAAAGGTATGAATGGAAAAAGAGTGGTAATTCGGACCTTTGACTTAGGAGCAGATAAACAACTAGAACATTTGATGGTAGAGCATTCGGAAAATCCAGCTCTTGGGTATCGTGGAATTCGAATGTATGAGAGAGAACCTAAACTATTTAGAAGTCAAATAAGAGCTATTTATCGAGCGAGTGCATATGGAAACATTGCAATTTTGATTCCTATGGTGATTGCCGTGGAAGAAGTACAAAAGATAAAGTCTCTTTGCAATGAAATTGTTAGAGAAATGAAAGAAGAAGGGATCGTGATAAAAGAACTTGAATTTGGAATCATGATAGAAACCCCTGCTGCAGTGTTAATTAGTGATAGTCTAGCAAAAGAAGTAGACTTTTTTAGTGTGGGTACGAATGATTTAACACAATATACAT
>JAWXVF010000279.1:0-2067 GCA_044425555.1 Eubacteriales bacterium | reverse complement strand
CCAAGGCGAGAATTTATTTATAAACATGCGAGGGAAGCCATGTTAGATATTTAAACCAAGAATATTTTTCGGATAGAATATTATGGGAATAGAAAAAATTTAGACAAAATAAGAAACGTTATCATATAAACGTAAGAAATGGGGAACTTACATGGCACAAGCAGGATATGATGGAAATATTATACGAACAGACTACACAGAAGTCATGCAAAAGTCTTATATTGATTATGCTATGAGCGTTATTGTGGCACGTGCATTACCAGATGTACGTGACGGATTAAAGCCTGTACAACGTAGAGTTCTCTACGATATGCATGAATTAGGGATTCGTTATGACAGACCCTTTCGAAAATGTGCTCGTATTGTAGGGGATACTATGGGGAAATACCATCCTCATGGAGATAGTTCCATTTACGAATCTCTTGTGGTAATGACTCAAGATTTTAAGAAAAGTGTGCCATTGATTAATGGACATGGAAACTTTGGAAACGTAGAGGGTGATAATCCAGCGGCAATGCGTTATACAGAAGCAAGATTAGAACGTATTACCCAAGAAACATTGTTGCAAGATTTAGATAAAAATATAGTGGACTTTGTTCCAAACTTTGACGAAACAGAACGCGAACCTAGCGTATTGCCAGCTAAATTCTCTAATTTACTTGTAAATGGAGCAGAAGGAATCGCAGTGGGAATGGCTACGAGTATACCACCCCATAATTTAACAGAAGTAATTGATGCAACAAAAGCTTACATGAATAATCCAGATATTACTGTAAAAGAATTAATGAAGTATATAAAGGGACCTGATTTTCCAACAGGTGGAATTGTGATTAATGAAAGCGAATTACTAGAAATCTATGAAACAGGAATAGGCAAGATTAAAGTCCGTGGAGTGATAGAGATTGAAAAGGGAAAAAGTGGTAAAACGAATCTTGTAATTAAGCAGATTCCTTATACCATGATAGGGGCTAATATTAAAAAGTTCTTAAATGATGTGGCAGCTTTATCAGAAAGCAAGAAAACGTTGGATATTTTAGATATTTCCCATTTGACTTCCAAAGAAGGTATTCGTATTGTCATTGAACTTCGTAAAGATGCAGACGTAGAGAATTTTAAGAATTTATTATATAAAAAGACGAGATTAGAAGACACCTTTTCGGTGAATATGCTTGCTATTAGTGACGGTAGACCAGAGACTATGAGTCTTAAAACCGTTATTGAGAAGAATGTAGAATTTCAATTAGAAGTAGCCAAGAGAAAGTATACCACTTTACTAGAGAAGGAATTAGAGAAGAAAGAAATACAAGAAGGATTAATAAGAGCTTGTAATGTGATAGATGTAATCATAGAAGTGTTAAGAGGCTCGAAAGACCGAGAAATGGCTAAGCTGTGTTTGAGTACAGGAGAAACGAAAGGGATTACATTTCGGAATAAAGAATCAGAAGTAGTGGCATCTCAACTTCTATTTACAGAGAAGCAAGCAGAAGCTATTATGGCAATGAGGCTCTATCGATTAATAGGTTTAGAAATTAATGCTCTGATGAAAGAAAATGAGGAAACTATCGCTAATATTTATAGATTTGAAGAGCTTCTTGAAAAAAAAGAGGTTATGGCTGCTGTGTTAATAAAAGAATTAGAGGCTTTAAAGAAAATGTACAGCAGACCACGTCGAACAATTCTAGTAAATGCAGAAGAGGCAGTGTATCAAGAACGTAAAATAGAAGAAATGGATGTTGTATTCTTAATGGATCGTTTTGGTTATGCAAAGGCAGTTGATGTGTCAACATATGAACGAAATAAATCGGCTGCAGACGTGGAAAATACAAATATTATATTCTGTAAAAATACTGGTAAAATATGTATTTTTACGAAACAAGGATTATTGCACTCTGTTAAAGTGGCAGATTTACCTTTTGGAAAATTCCGTGATAAAGGTGTTCCTATTGATAATGTAAGTAATTATGATTCTTCCAAAGAAATAATGATTTATGTAACGAGCCAACAGCAACTGAATTTGAATCAGCTTGTTTTCACAACGAAGTTTGGTATGATGAAATTAGTGAACGG
>JAWXVF010000055.1:0-15264 GCA_044425555.1 Eubacteriales bacterium | reverse complement strand
TTCTTTCCAAACATCATATGCTTGAATAGCTTCTAGATCAGGATCTGCAAGTAATGTAATAGAAAGGTTTTGTTTCTCTTCAAATCTTTTATGAGAAGCAATACTATCTTTACTAATTCCAAGAATGACAACGTTATGTTCTTGCAATTGTTGTGCATGTTCACTATATCCACAAGCTTGCTTGGTACAACCTGGCGTGTTATCTTTGGGATAAAAGTATAGAATTACCCTTTTTCCTTTGTAATTACTTAATGTATGTATCTCTCCATTTTGATCTGATAATGTAAATTCAGGTGCTTTTGTTCCTATGTCTAACATATTGTTTTTCTCCTTATTTTAATTGTTAATCAATTCTTTATAGTATTCTTTCTCCTACTTCACTTCTTATCTTACTACACAAGTTTTTTCCAAAAGACAATTGGCATACTCAAAATTTCCTTGCCTTATTTTCCAAACATCACTTAGTTACCTTAATAGAAAAATCACTTCTCTCCAAAGAAAAATTTTCATTATAATAAGGATCGCCTTGTTCTATTACTTCCTTCCATTTACTACGAAAATAATTCGATTCTTCTTGGTAACGTTTGGCTTTTTCTCCTTGGTCATCTAATCCTCTTGATATGGATTCATAATGATACAATTCTGCAAACGGAGTAAACACATTTAAGTATCCTTTTTCTCGTAACTTTAAACAAAAATCCACATCATTTAATGAAATACATAAATCTTCTTCTAATCCACCCACTTCGTAGAACTTCTCTTTCTTCACTAACAAACAAGCCCCAGTAACTGCAGATACATTTTGTGCGTAACAAAGCCTACCCATATATCCTAAATTTTGCTTGGGTTGCTTATAATGACTGTGTCCAGCTGTTCCATGTGCTCCAAGACCAATAACCACTCCAGCATGTTGAATGGTTTTATCTGGATAATACAACTTTGCACCTACAGCACCTACATCGTCTCTTTGAGCATACATTAATAATTCTTCTATCCAATTAATCGTAATAACCTGTGTGTCGTTATTTAATAACAGTATATAATCACCATCAGCTTGCTCTACTCCTAGATTATTAATTGCTGAATAGTTAAATACTCCTGTATACGTAATAATTTTAATTTTAGATGGATACAACTCTAATAACTGTTTATAATATTCTTTTATTTCTTCTGTAATACTATTATTCTCCACTATGAGAATCTCATATCTTGTATACGTGGTTTCTTGTATAATAGAAGTAATACATCTTTCTAAATCTTCTTTATGATCTTTATTCGGAATCACAATAGTTATTAATGGCTCTCCTATAACTTCATAACCTATACGAAAAATCGTCTCAAACGCTCTTGTACTATGTACACGAAACTCTTCAAAACCTTCTTTATTCAAGTGATCCGCTACGGCTTCTTTTGCTGCTTGTATAGCGTACGTTTTTGCCTGTATACCAGATGCCACACTTTGCTTATGAGAACGCCAGTAATATAATACTTTTGGAATATGGACTACCTTGTTCGCACGTGCTGTTAATCGTAGAATCATATCATGATCTTGGCTTCCATCAAATCTTGATCGAAACAATTCTGTTCCATCTAGTAATTCTCTTGCAAATACGCTAAAATGACAGATGTAATTATTAGCTCGCAGATTATCAATGGCAAAATCTGGTTTAAAATGCATCGTAACAATCTTATCAATATGATTTCCCTTAAACGTAGTTTCATCACAGTATAAGTAATCTGCACCTTGTTCATTGATTGCTCTTACGTATTCGAATAACGTACTAGGATGTAATAAATCATCATGATCAAACAATCCTATATACTCTCCTGTAGCCATTTCATAACACCTGTTTGTATTACCTGCAATCCCTTCATTTTTCTCTAATTTCTTATAAAGAATCCTCTGTTTCTTCTCTTTCTGAACATACTCCTCACAAACTGTCTTTACATAAGAAAAATTTTCATCCGAACCGTCTGCTAAACACAATTCCCAATATTCATATGTTTGATTCAACACAGATTGTATCATTTCACGTAAAAAGCGTTCCGGAGTGTTATATAATGGTACTAAAATACTAATCTTCACTTTTCTTTGGAACTCGTAATCACTTTGGTATTTACGATCTTCTTCCTTTGGAAAGCTTGCAATTCCATACTGTTTCACTGCACATTTTTCTCGTATCTTATATGCTGTCTTTGCTTTAATACCTGCAATGCCACCACAATTCATAACACGACGTATGTTATGTTTTGTATGACTTAAGAAATATCGTATTGGTTTACTTGCTTTCCATATTATATTATTATGAATGCGATTTAGCTTATCTTCTATTTCCTCATTTCGATCTTCTAATATGGCCATATGAAATGCTAACAAAGAATTCTTCTTCTTCTCTTTCCTATACGCCTCCTCATAATCTATATTTTTAGGTTGATTGTCCATATTCATTTTGCCTTTCTTATTACCACTATAAATAGAATGTTTATTATCAATAACTAAGTTATATTAATTGCTTATCACAACGCTTTTTATTGCTTGTAACAAACTATATTCTTGTATCATAGTATCTTGCGTTATCTCCCATATCATAATACCACCTAATTCTTCTATTGCATACTCTGTCTTTTTTATAATGGTATCTACACCATTGTAATACGCATCCATTCCTTGATACTTACTTACATCATAAGAATACGCAAGTGGATCCGTTTCTAGAATCTCCTCGTAAGTCGCCCAGCTAGGTCTTGCATAAAAAGGAACTCCTAAGACAACTTTCTTAGATTCTAATCCTCTAGTCTGATTCCAATAGATTCCACAGTCTAATGTAAATTCATAGGCAGAATGGCTCATTCCATCACCACCATCATATGCCATTACATGAATCCAATCTACCACTTCTAGTACTTTGTCAGTGTGAGCCGCTGCATCATAATAGATTTGTCCTTGTGCCGTTACTCCACTAATTACGGCTGAGGTTAATAATTTATCATGCTTTTGTAATTCTTCTGATAAATAAACCATAAGCGCCTCATATCTCTGTGCAGATACGCCATCTAATCTAGGATGTTCCCAGTCCATATCTACTCCATCAAATCCGTATTCATTACACATAGCTACAATGGCATCCCCTAACTTCGTAATCTTTTCTGGTGCATTAGTAGCCTCCATAAAAGTAGCTTCTAAAGGAATCTCTTCATAACTCCATCCACCAACTGCTAACAACACTTTTCGTTGGTTTCTATGAGCATCTTCTATAATAAAACGTGCCAATTCAGGATTTTCCAATGGTAATAAATCCCCCTCTGAAGTCGGAATTGCAAAAGAATAAATAACATGCGTTATCACGCTAAAATCAAGCTTCTCTAAACCAGCAATTTTCCAAGACGGATAATACGCTACCACTTTAAAGTCTTCCTCAGAGTAGGGAGTGGTATTCACCACTTCTTGAGATTGTTGTTGTAGAACCTCTTCTATTGTAATCAAATCTTCTATTTGAATCGTTGTCCGTTCCCAAACTTCACTTTGATTAGGAACCTCTCCTTGCGTCCACCACTTGGCACGATAGACAACTTCTTCATACTGTGACAAATCCCCTTCTACATAGATTTTTTCTAATGTCCAAGGAAGGCAGTCACTTTCTAAATACCGTTCTATTACTCCTTGTTCACTTCCACCTTGCTGAGAATACTCTTCTCCTAGTTCTTCCTCCACGAATTCTGTGTCATTTGACACATCTGTCACTTCTTCCAATTCTACTAGATACTCACTAGATTGTTTTCCATAAGAACTAAATAGGAGATATACAAAAGAACCACCCACTAAAATACCTAGAATAATCCCTATTAAAATCCCAAGTGTTAATATAACTTTTTTATTCATCCACTTCCTCTTTGTTTTCCTACTAAACTAATTGCTTGATAATGACTACCACCAACAAATAAGTCTACTTTATTTTAATTAAGTCTTTCGGTTAATCATAACATAAATTATTAATAATATCTAGATTTTGATGCAAGTTATGCAACACCTACCATTATTCTTCATTTATTGACATTATGAGCCTCTAATGCTACTATTACCATATCCAAATCGTTCTATGAAAGGAATCTAGATGAAAAATCAAAATTTAACCGAAGGCAACGTTTTAACTAGCTTATTAACCTTTACTTATCCTATTCTTTTATCCATGTTATTACAAATAACATATGGCACCGCAGACTTATTAATTGTAGGTCAATTTTCTTCTGTGGAAGAAGTTTCTGCTGTTACCATCGGCAGTCAGATTATGAACACCATTACTTCATTTTGTACAGGACTTGCCATGGGAACAACTATTCTACTTGGTATGTACATCGGTTCTGGAAAATCAGAAAAAGCTAGTAAAGTTGTAGGTACTAGCATTAGTCTCTTTTCTATAATCGGATTCCTCATTTCATTATATGTAATGCTTTCTAACGATGCCATTGCGACTATTATGAAAACACCAACAGAATCTTTTGTCCAGACAAAATCTTACTTATTTTTAGCAGGATTTGGAACCCTCTTTATTGTTGCTTATAATGTACTTGGAAGTATTTTTCGTGGAATTGGAGATTCAAAAACACCTTTGATTGCAGTAGCAATTGCTTGTATTGCCAATATCTTATTAGATTTCATTCTTGTTGCATGGCTAGAACAAGGAGCTACAGGTGCCGCTATTGCCACTGTTACTGCACAAGCTATTAGTGTCATTCTTTCTTTGGTCATTATCCGTAAGAAAGCGTTACCTTTTACACTCACCAAAAATCATCTTCGGTTCTCTAAGCATTACATTAAGAAAATACTAATGCTTGGAATTCCTGTTGCATTACAGGGTGTGTTAGTTAGCATTTCTTTTCTATTTATCACTTCTATTATTAATACCTTAGGAATCTTTGCTTCTGCTGCTGTGGGAATTGTAGAGAAAATTACAGGAATTGTTATGATTGTTCCCTTATCTTTTTCGCAATCTCTTGCCGCATTCACAGCACAAAATTTTGGTGCAAATGAATTCAATCGTGCTAGAAAAGCTTTACACTATAGTATTGTATTTTCATTAAGTTTTGGAATCATTACTGCTTATTTATCTGCCTTTCATGGAACTATCTTTACCACACTTTTTACTAGTGATGTAAATATTACAAGATCTGCCTTAGAATATTTAAAATCTTATGCAATTGATTGTATTTTTGTAGCGATTATGTTTTCTTTTAATGGGTATTTTAATGGTTGTGGAAGTACTACATTTGTAATGATCCATTCCATAGCAGGTGCTTTTTTTGTAAGAATTCCTCTAGCATACTTTTTTAGTACTTTACCAAATACCAACTTATTTCTTATTGGCTTATCCACACCATCTTCCACCTTATTACAAATATTCCTTTGCCTTGGATATTATTATTATACAAAGAAAAAAGTGACATCCCACCTATAATCCTTCTCTTACCATTAAAAGCATTATTAGTAGCTACCACTTTCTTTTCCTAACATTTCTTTAAATATCTTACCCCTACAATACTTCGTATCATTAGAATACACAATACTAATGCCAATATAGATTGTGTTAAACTTGTTCCATGACCATGCCCCATATGTGCGTGTGATTCAAGTATTTCCAAAGGAATAACTCCTACTACATAATCTAATACATATCCAAATACAACGGCGCAAGTAATCACAAGTCCTATATACAATCTTGTTATTTTCGTTCCTAAGGACTTTTTCAGTACCATAATAGATGCCATATTTGTAACAGGTCCTGTAAATAAAAATACAAATACACTTCCAAGAGATAACCCTTTGGTCAAAAAAGAGATAGCAATAGGAATAGATGCTGTAGAGCAAATATACATAGGTAATCCTATAATCACCATAGAAAGCATTGATAAAATCCCTTGATTAATACCAATATTTACAAAAAAATTAGTTGGTACAAACGTAGTGATGGTGGTTCCAATCAATATACCAATTATAAAATGCATAGCAATTTCATCTAAAAATTCGCCATATGCATATGTGAATACACGTTTTATTTTTCTAACAAAAGACAACTCATGAGCTTCTTCAGAGTTATCACAACAGCAACTCGTTTCTTCTGTCTCCTTTTTCCCACTATCACCACAACTTGTTTCTTCTATCACCTCACTGGTACTACAACCACAAGCAGTACTCACTTCTCCTACTACAATTTCCTCATCATTTTTCGTAAGTGTATTTACAATGCCCCCACCAATAATTCCTGAGAAAAATGCAGCCAATGGACGAAAGACTGCCATCCCCATTCCCATCATAGAGTAAGTTGCCAAAATACTATCCACTCCTGTTTGTGGCGTAGATATTAAAAACGAAACTACTGCTCCATTAGAAGCACCACTTTTCTTAAGCCCTACTGCAGTTGGTACTACTCCACACGAACAAAGAGGCAATGGAACCCCAATCATAGAGGCTTTCACCACAGAAGAAAATTCTCTCCTACCTAAGTGCTTCATCATCTGTTCTTTTTTGACAAAAGTATTTAAAATACCCACTAACAATAATCCTAACATAATATAAAATGACATATCTACAAACATATCAATAAAATTTTGTATAAACAATTCCATCTTTTACCTTCCTCACTTTTCTATCTCTATTACAATATACTATTCCTACGAATGTGTAATATGAGACAATCCAATCTCTAAAATACCCAGTATATGAGAATCATCCAACGAATAAAATGATTTCCTTCCCTCTCTTCGTACTTTCACCAATTTATAGTGCCGTAAAATTTTCAGCTGATGGGATACTGCTGGCTGTCGCATATTTAATATCAAACTTAAATCATGAACACACAACTCAGATTCCTTAATAGCAAATAGCAATCGAATCCTCGTATAATCTCCAAATATTTTCAAAAAATCTGCTAAATCAGTGGCAATTACATCGTCTGGTATCTGTAAATGTGCACATTTAGCAGCTTCACAGTGAAATTTTTCCATAAATACCTCCTTGATATATTTTTATATGCTTATATGTGCATATATTATCATGTGTAATATAATTCGTCAAGAAAAACCTTTCTTTTTTTCTCATTATACGATATACTGTTACTGATTCCATTAATTATTTGATTATTTATTAGAACGGAGTGAATAATGAACATTCTTGTACTAAACGGAAGTCCTAAAGGACAACATAGTATCACCTTACAAACAGCACTCTATTTAGAGCAAATATATAAGGCTCATAATTTTTCCTACCTTCATGTAGGACAGAAAATTCGTGCTTATGAACATAAATTTCAAGACGTTATTGAATCTATGGAACAAGCTGATTTAATTTTATTTGTATACCCTGTATATACGTTTTTAGCTCCTTATCAACTACATCATTTTATTGAATTAATGAAAGAAGCTACTATTTCTCTAGAAGGCAAGTATGTATCACAAATCACTACTTCTAAACACTTTTATGATATTACAGCACATAAATTTATTGAAGAAAACGCTTATGACTTTGGTGCTAGATTTATTCGAGGTCTTTCTGCTGATATGGAAGATTTATTAGAAGAAAAAGGGCGAACGGAAGCAATTTGCTATTTTGATAAACTATTATTTGACATAGAAAATGGTATCTATCAAGAAAAGAAAGCATCTTCTACCCCGTATATCCCAACTGCTTATAAAGCATCTTTTACACCTGTTCCTAAGAATACCAATAAGGACATTGTTCTTATTACCAATCTAGGAGAGCAGGAAGACAATTTAAAGAATATGATTGATGACTTTATTGCCATTTGCGAATCACCTGTACGCGTAATTAATCTTCGAGAATTTTCTTTTTCTGGGGGCTGTTTAGGTTGTTTTCACTGTTCCACTACTGGTACTTGTATTTACAAAGATGGTTTCGATTCTTACCTAAGAGATGAAATTCAAACTGCTGATGCTATTATTTATGCTTATACCATACAGAATCATTATACTCAATCTAGCCTAAAATGTTATGATGACAGACAATTTTGCAACGGACATCGCACCGTTAATCATGGTATGCCAGTAGGCTATCTCATTAGTGGTAATTATGAAAATGAACAAAATGTAAAAACTATTGTAGAAGCTCGAAGTGAAGTAAGTGGAATGTACTTATGTGGGGTTGCTACAGATGAAGAAAATGTAACTTCTAATATTAAGCGACTTGCTACTTCTCTTCAATATGCACTAACCCATGAGATGAAAAAATCTGCTAATTTCTATGGTGTAGGGGGAACCAAAATATTCCGAGATTTAGTATTTCTTATGCGTGGTATGATGAAAGCCGATCATCAGTATTACAAGAAAAATGGCATATATGACTATCCACACAATAAACGATTCAAAATCATACAAATGCAAATTATTGGCACATTACTAATGAATCCGTCTGTTCGCAAAAAGTTAAAGGGATCTATTAACTCCATTATCGTAACTCCATATACCAAAATAATAGAAGAAGCAGGTAAATAATCTGCTTCTTCTATTATTTCTTCTATTACTTGGTCACATTATCTATAAATTTTTTGTAAATGATCACAGTATAAGTAATAATCTACATCTTTATACACATTAAATACTACTTTTGTACGTTCACGGTATTTTTGATGAACTGCTTTTACTGTTTCAATAGCAATTTCACACGCTCGTTCATGTGGAAAATGAAATTCTCCTGTAGCAATACAACAAATAGCAATAGATTCTAACTTCTTCTCATGTGCTAATTCCAATATGCTTTGATAACATTTTCTTAATTGTTGTTCTTCCACTTCACCTAACTCAAGTCCTACTGTAGGTCCTACTGTATGCACAATATAATTACATGGCAGATTGTATGCCTTAGTTATCTTAGCTTGTCCCATTGGTTCAGGAGTTCCTTGTTTTTTCATAATCTCATTACACTCTAAACGTAATTGTATTCCCGCATAAGTATGAATGGTATTATCAATGCATAAATGACCTGGATGGAAACATCCTAGCATTCCACTATTTGCAGCATTTACAATAGCATCCACTTTCATTCTAGTAATATCACCTTGCCAAATATATACAAAATCATTCAACTTCTGCATATCATCAAAATCTATTGTACCTTTTTCTGTGACCAATATTTGTAAATATTCGTTCTGTATTTTTATAAATTCTTCATTCGGTAAAATTGGTTGTCGTACATTTACAAGTTCTCGAAACGCATCAAAGGTATATTCCTGCTGTGGATTCTGTACACCACTTTCTTTACATAAATAGTCAATTAAATACTTTAAATGATCCATATCATTTTCTCCTTTTAATTTATTAGTCAAATTTATTCTAATCAATTTATACGTTACTCAATTTCTCTTTATTATAGCCTACTTTCAAGCTATTTGTAAAGTTTTTTTTCAATTACTTCCTACCTCTATGAACCTTTTCTTTCTCAATATACATTCTTCTATCTGCTTCTTGTATCAATTTCATCACATCATGAATTTCATCACTCCATACATATCCTATAGAAGCATGTGCCATCTGATTAGCATTTGATAAATTCTTAAGTTCTTCCATTTTAAATAGAAATTCTTCTTCTTGCATTTCAGGACATAAGATTACAAATTCATCTCCTCCTATGCGATAAGCATCTTCTTCAAATACTTCTTTCATTACGTTAGCACAACTAATAATCGCTTGATCTCCACCTTCATGCCCCTGAGTATCATTAATCCTCTTTAAAAAGTTAATATCATAATATGCAACACCCATTGTACTTACTTTTTGTTTCGTAATAATTTTTAATTTTCGTTCATAACTATAGCGATTTTCCATTCCTGTTAAACTATCGGTATAACTAAGACGATTCAATTCTTGCATCAATACATTACGATCAAAGAATGCATCAATAAATTTTGATATAGAACGAATTAATCCTGTATTCTTAATATGAGATTTAGGATTATCTACTCCCATAAAACCACTATAATCCCCTTCTTCATTTTTCAGTGGAGCTGTTACTAGGGATACAATTCCTTGACTATCTAATATTTCATATTCACGAGACTGACTATCCACTTCTTCCTCAAGAGAATCAATATAAAATTCTCCTTGTTCCTCGTATTTTACAAACCAATGTTCTACAATACTTCGTTCAATTCCTTGTAATACATCAATTTGTGGTTCTATCCCATCTGCACACCATTCATAGGCATTATTCAAAAATCTTCCATTTGGAGTTAATAAGAAAATATAACCTCTCTCTGCTTCATAATAATTACTAACAATACAAAGTAACTCATTAATAGCTTCCGAAGCATTATTACCAGAACGATGTAATAGCTCAATACAATCATTCAAGACTTGTTGCTCTTTTAATTGATGTACCATATTGTTTTCTAGTGTAATGCGTTCTGTCATATCTGTAGCAATTTCCAAACGAACTTGACGATCCTCTAGGAGCAAAATTTTATTATATATAGTATAATGTCTCTTCATAAATTCATTATAATGTTCCCAACGATAGAAACGTTCACTATTTAATAAATGATTGGTACAAAATTCACATGGTTCTTTTCTACCTTGTAAGATTTCATAACATTTTTTGCCTTTCCACTGAGCTTCTTCTGTTAATGCTAATACTTTTATGGTTTCTTTACTAATGAAATATAACTCATAAGTAATTACATCTGCTATATAAATAATATTATCAACAGAATCCATAATTAAAGAGGAGATTCCTGCATTACCAATTTGCTTCATTAACTCCCGATCTAAAATCATTTCATCTTTTACTTGATTCTCTTCCCCAGTATAATTAGCAAGAAATCCACAATAATCTTCCTCTGATAATGGTTTTGCAAAATAATATCCTTGTCCCATATCACAGCCTAAATCACCTAATAATATTAATTGATCTCTATTCTCAATCCCTTCTGCTATGGTCTGAATACCAAGCTGATGAGCCATTTGAACAATATTACCAATAATGATAGCACCTTTTCGATCTTCTAATGTATTACTTAAAAATTCTCTATCAATTTTCAGAATATGTACTTGAATGTCTTTTAAACGATTCAAAGAAGAGATTCCAGAACCAAAATCATCCATAGAAATAGTAAACCCACAGTGAATTAATTCTTGAATTATCTTTACTACTAATTCAAATTTATCTACGATTGCACTCTCTGTAATCTCTAATTCTATCGTTTTAGGTGCAATATGATATTTCCCTATAATCTCTAGGATGCGTTCTAATAAATCTTCTTGTAACAAGGTAATACCTGATAGATTCACAGAAATCTTTGGTAATGTAACCCCTTCCTTAGAAGCTATAAATCGACAAACTGCGTCAAGCATATAATAATCTAAACTTACAATAAAGCCATTTTTTTCAAATACGGGGATAAAATTATCTGGAAATACCATACTTCCATCTTGTTTAATCCATCTTACTAATGCTTCACAACCACATACTTCTCCTGTTGCTAAGTCTACCTTAGGTTGATACACTACTCTAAATTCTCGATCCACAATTGCTTGTTGCATAGTACGTATAATCTCGTATTGAATATGAGCATTTTTATCCATAGTATCAGAGTAAAACGTCGATACTATCCCATACATTCCCTTACTTACTGTTCTTGCAATATTGGCACAATCCATCATATATGCAAAATCTACTGTAGGATCTACAATATGATAGGCACCTACACTAATATTAATATTATAATTCTCTCCAAGCTTTGTAGTAATGTTTGGTAAATCACAAAAATCACAACTCATCTTTCCACAGTACGTACAACTACTATCTTTTGTTGTGGTCAGTACTGCAAAGTGATCCCCATGAATTCTTGTCATCAAATCATCTTCCCCATAACTTGATCTAATTCCATCGGAAAAATTCTTTAACATTTCACTACCCACTTGAAATCCATAAAACTCATTAATATATTTAAAATTATCAATATCTATAGAAATAAGGGTATATTGACCAAACGTATTGCGAATACGTTTCTTACACTCTTGGATAAATTTTCGTTCTGTCATAAAACCTGTTAGTTCATCTACCTCAATTGTATGAAGCAATTGTTTGCGCCTTGTAGCTTCTTTTCTAATTATCCAAAACAATGCCATGCCTACAAATGCCCATACCACTAACAAAACGCTAGAATCGGTCATCACATTAAAGTCATTCACAACCACTAACGTTACTTCTTCTATCACATAATCTTCCATCACAAATTGCCTTTCTTTCTATTTTTTACAATTCATTCATTTCGTATAAGTAAGCTTTTCCTTGCTTTCCAATATG
The DNA here is from genome assembly GCA_044425555.1 of Eubacteriales bacterium. Classification (GTDB taxonomy): domain Bacteria; phylum Bacillota; class Clostridia; order Lachnospirales; family Lachnospiraceae; genus JAWXVE01. The sequence goes on along the minus strand of JAWXVF010000055.1, from coordinate 2,954 downwards.
CGAAATAATTCCTAAAGAAGCCAAAATATGAATCACTACTTGTGCTAATTCCCTTTTTATTTTTGCTACTTTGGCAAAATCCTTTACAGTAAATGGTTCCTCTAATTCACAAGGAATCAATTGAACATAATCCCTCATAGAAGTAATGATAGTCTCTTGCACAAAAGTAAGGGGAACACGATCAAAACGAGTGCTCCCCTTTTTCTTATCTTTACTCCAGCCATTTAATAATCGAAATTCTTCCATATCCATTAATACTATTTTTAATTGTAAATTTTCATGGGTCAGAAATTGTTTGATTTTATATAATTCTTTGAATATAAAATATTCAGATCCAGTTTGTGGTGACTTTCTAGGTTTACTCATCTCACCTGTTTCTTCATTTATCCAAATTACATACTTCTTTCGTGGAATCGGATAAACCAAGGCTACTTGGTACTTAGGTAATAATACTTCTAATTTTCCTCGTAATTTTTCAAATGAGCGAGTCTGAATCTCTATTACCTCTTTCCCATTATAAATATCGACTACCTTTCCTTCTAAATGCACTTCTACTTCTTCTTCGCTAGTAGCATAATAAGCCTTTAAAATAGCATGTATAGTTTTCTCAGAAAGAGTTCCAATCCCTTTTCTTTCACGAGTGGTTTGTAAAATTTCTTGTTTTACTCGCTCGTATTTCTCAAAATCCATTGCTCGTGATTCACTTTCTATTCACTCATTAAAATATCTTCTTTCATTCTTGCAACTAGGCACTCAATTTCTTCATAATTCTTTGCATTTAATGCAGATACAATCGTTACTTGTTCATCTAGAACCGTCATATTCTTCATACCATTAGTAATAAATGCACGTATTTGTTTTGCAGCAATAGGAGCCCACGTTCCATTTTCAATAATACCAAAAGTACGATTCTGTAGATTTAACATTTGCATATCTGTTAAATAATTTTGTATCAATGGGTATACATCAAGATTATACGTAACTGCAGCAATAATAACATGACTATATCTAAAGGATTCTGCTATTAAATAAGACATATGAATGCCAGAAACATCATATACTACAACTTCTTCCACCCCTGCATCAATCAATTTAGACGCTGTAAGTTTTGCGGCTTCTTCTGTATTACCATACATAGAAGAATATACTACAAGTACACCTTTAATTTCTGGTTGATATGTACTCCACAGAATATATTTATTAATAAAAAAGTCAAAATCACTACGAATTACATAACCATGAAGAGGACAAATCATCCGAATATCTAATGTTCCAGCCTTCTTCAATAGATTCATAACTTGTATTCCAAATTTCCCTACAATATTCGTATAATAACGTCTAAATTCTCCCATATATTCTGCTGAATTCGTTAATTCATCAAAGAATATCTTACCATTTAATCCACCAAACGAACCAAATGCATCCGCTGAAAACAAAATCCCCTCTGTTAAATCATAAGCAACCATTGCTTCTGGCCAATGCACCATAGGTGCTCCAACAAACTGAAACGTATGCTTTCCAAAAGAACGTTTACTTCCATCCCCAACAATTTCTTCTCGTCCTTCCACAGAAAAACCAAATTGTTTCATATATTCAAAGGCTTTTAGGGAACTAATAATTATAAGGTTTGGATAATGTAAAATCAATTCTTGGATACAAGCACAATGATCTGGTTCCATATGATTAACCACCAAATAATCTAGCGTACGTCCTTGTAATACGTATTTGATATTCTCTATAAATTGTCTACATACAGACCAGTCCACTGTATCAAATAAAACGGTTTTCTCATCCAATAATAAGTAAGAATTATAAGAAACTCCTTTTGGTACTGGATGAATATTCTCAAAAAGAGGTTGTCTATGTTCTTCTGAACCAACCCAAAACAAATCTTCTGTAATCTTTTTCACATTGTACATGCTTCTTCCTCCTAGTATTTTCCTCTAGACATTATAACACGTAACTGGTAAATTGACAAACAATTTAAGGTAAAATTCGTTTTATTACGGATGGTTGACGATAAAACGCGTTAGAAACCTTAATTCCAGTAGATGCAGTACTTGCATGAACCACTTGTCCATTCCCCATATAAATAGCTACATGATTAATTCTTCCACTCTGTCCATAGAAAATCAAGTCTCCTGCTACTAAATCACTCGAACTAATAGTCGTTCCTACAGCGGATTGCGAACTAGAAGTTCTTGGTAATGAAATACCAAAATTCTTAAAGACACTTTGTACAAATCCAGAGCAATCTGCTCCATTCGTAAGACTCGTTCCACCCCATTTGTATGGATTCCCTATAAATTGTTTAGCATAATTTACAAGATCCACCCGAATATCAGATACACCAACCCCATACAATAGCTCTGTCATGGTAATTGCTGTAGGTAATTGATCATTAATAGAAACAAATTCTGCCGCTACGTAGACTTCTTCACTATCAAGGGTAATCTTAATCCAATCTCCCAAGCTACTATCTACTACTTCTAGTTGTTCCCCACGTGCTACTGTTGTTACCACTTCACAATCTGTGTTAGGTAATTCACGTATTTTCAGAGCATCTGCTTGCACAGTTGCCATAGTTGCAACTACTTCATTAGCTCGCTCAACAGCAATACTTCCCATTAACAAATATTGCGTAGATACATACCCTTCTACTTCACCAGATACCACTTTTGCCCATACACCATCAAAAGATAAAATTTCACAAGCTGCATTTCTAGGTAACTTTCCTACTAACTTACCTGTTTCTGACGCTGTTTCTCTTACATTTAAATGATTATCCACATTGGCAATACCAAGATTTGTATAACCCCATGTTTGTTCGTCTGCTATTTGTTGTTGTACTTCTTTGTCTTCTATAATCACTACTTCATCAATTAATATAGACGCCACTCCAATGTTTTGAATGACTGTTTGGTCTGTTACAACCGCTTGTACTACTTCTTCTA
>JAWXVF010000278.1:0-2080 GCA_044425555.1 Eubacteriales bacterium | reverse complement strand
ATTTATCCTCCACTTGAATCACGTTCTCTAATGCATCTTGTTGCTCCTGTGTTATGGCCATAGCCGTATCAAAGCTTCCATCCTCCACATTCGTCTCTTCCCAAGCATGTTCCACCATATAAGTTACTGTATCTGCAGATACGATAAATGCACTTATGACAGCTATCCCAATCATTACAATTAAAAATACGACTGTATACATTCCAAAATCTTTCTTCAAACCTCTACCCAAACGCTTATTAATAATCATTTCTCCACCTACTTACCAATCAATATTGTTAGCCTTTTCAGGCGTTTCATTATGGATCTCTTGATCAATCATCCCATCCTTGATCTTAATAATGTGATGTGACATTTGCGAAATTGCCTCATTATGTGTAACCATCAAAATAGTAGTCTTATATTTTTGATTGATTTCTTCTAGAAGCTGTAAAATTTGTTTTGAATTGGCATAATCTAATGCTCCCGTTGGTTCATCACACAGAAGAATCTTAGGATTCTTAATAATTGCTCTTGCAATTGCACAACGTTGCTGTTGTCCCCCCGACAGTTGATTAGGATATTTGTCTTGCAATACATCCAACCCTAATGTTTTCATCAGCGAATCCAGATCCAAAGGATTCGGGGTTAATTCCATACATACTTGAATGTTCTCTTTTACCGTCAAATCAGATATCAAATTATAAAATTGAAAGATATAACTCATCTTCTCTTTCCGAACTACTGACATCTTCTGTTCTTTGTAGTTTGCAACATTATCACCATCAATGTACAAGTTCCCTTCATATTCATTCTCTAGACCACCTATAATATTTAATAATGTTGATTTCCTTAAGAATTTGTGATAAGATGCAAGAAATATAAACTGTTTTTTACTCACCTTAACCTTAATTATACTAATACAAGTTAGTAAATTAATAACACAAATTTCAAGACAACAAAGGACAATTACATGGACTTAATAGAAAAAAAGATACAAACTAGTGATATAGATTACCACAATATCAAAGATTTTATGAAACGAGTTTTCCCTAAAGAAGAACTATTCCCCATGTGGTTACTTATGTTACTTGGCAAAAGTAAACGTTGTTGTTTTCATAGTTTTTATAAGGATGAACTATTTATTGGTATCGTTTACACCATAGAATTCCAAAAAATACTGCACATAAAGTATCTAGCCGTTCATGATACATTACACTCAAATGGCTATGGTAGCGAAATTCTTAGCATAATTAAAAATAGATATGGTAAGAAAACCATTACCTTGTTTATAGAAACACTTGACACGAGTGCTATGAATTACACGCAACGGGTCAAGCGGTCTCAATTTTATAAAAAACATAACTTTTATAGTTCTGGAATAAAAATAGGGAATAAAATCCCTCTTTATGAACTTTTATCAACTAGCCCTGAATTTTGTGCGAAAGATTGTAAGACGCTCTTACGGTTTATCCCTATGAAAGTTTTTTCGTAAATATTTCCCTTTTATAATCTAATACAAAACAACAGTAACTATTTACACTAGTGATTTTTAAATTTATATTTTCCTGCACCTAAACCTCTAACCACTTCAATAAGATCTGCATCTTTCATTGCACCCATTAAATTAGTCGCCTTTGACTTAGAACATTCTAGCAACTGCATTACATCGGATTGTCCAAAAATAGTATCTTTGTTAAACTTCCTAAAAATCACTTCTATATTAGAAATACATTTTAAACTTATATTATTTTGCTTTAATAATACTATATATTTATCAAATACATCTATTCCCTCTTGTATCAAATCTTTATTTACACAAGTGGCATTGCTTACTTTTCTAAACATAGTAACCTTGAATCCATCTCCTAATTCTTCAAAGGTAGGACTTGGCAAACCATACTCTTTGCATTTATTAATAATCCTTGGAATTCTTGTTCCCCAAGCTTCCACAATTCCCATATAATAAAATGCTTCTGCAAGTGCTGCATTTCTGCATTTCGACTTACCTTTCATGGCAGTTTCAAGGTCCATTCCACCATAAAGCATTCCTGGTGACATTACTTCAACTCTATCTTCATATACAGACACTTGAATGGAT
>JAWXVF010000277.1:0-2089 GCA_044425555.1 Eubacteriales bacterium | reverse complement strand
AAAGATAATAGATTTCCCAACATTTTAAATCTTTCGCTTCCTTTAAAATTTCTCGAAATAAAATATAACTTTCTATTAATCTACCGATTCTACTCAAAAAATATGCTTTTTTATAATTTTCACTAATTGTACCAAATCGCTACCGCGATGGCTAGCCTAGGTACTGATTTTGCTACATTTTCTCTTATTTCTAAATTCATCTAATTTATTTCAAAAAATAGTAGCGGTTTTTACTTATATTTTGTATTGTTAAATTACCCCTAACCTAATAATACACATAAGAAAAACCAACTACTATGCATATATTATCATGTTATCAACAACCTAACAATTACATTTTTTATAACATTTATATTAGACCTCCACCAGAAAGATGTTTTATCTCATGTCACTGATAAACATTTCATTTTACCCGCAAGGGGCACATTGGAGGTTATTTTCATGCAACAATATTTACTTACATATCAAGAGATGATATCTCTTCGTGGTCTTACTGATCATACTAAAAAATCCTATGCTACTTATATTAGATCTTATTTAAACTATCTTGATACAATTCTGCACAAGAATCCTATAGATGTTTCTTGGGATGAACTCCGTCAATATATCTTTTGGTTAAAGCAACAACGCGACCTTTCAGATCGTACTATCAACACTGCTATATCTCAACTTCGTTTTTTCACCATTTACGTGCTACATAAACCATGGGATCCATCTCAATTGCCTATGAGAAAATTTGATACTTACTTACCTTTTGTCCCTACCAAGGAAGAGGTTGCTACTTTTATCTCCACACTTACTGATTTGAAAGTGAAGACTATGGTTGTATTGCTATATTCATCTGGTCTTCGTATAGGTGAAGTGTGCCATCTGAAATATCAAGATATTGACCGTAAGCATATGCGTATCCATATCACACATGGTAAAAATCGTTCAGACCGTTACGCCATTCTCTCAGTTCAAGCACTGGATATTTTAACCCAGTATTGGTTTGCTTATGACAAGCCCATGGATTGGCTTTTTCCAAAACAGGTCAAAGTATCAGACAAACCCATTGATACCTTTTATTTATCAAGACATATTTCAAAACATGAAGAATCTTTGGGGTGGGAACATCGTATTACTTGCCATTCTTTTCGTCATGCCTTTGGTACTCATTTGTACGAGAATGGCACCGATTTATTAGTCATTAAATCGTTACTTGGACATAAATCTTTGAATTCAACTGCAATCTATGTCACGCTTTCCACTAATAGTGTTCATACTGCTGCTAGTCCCTTTGATTCATTAGGTGATTGTCATGTATAAGATTCAAGAAATATTTCTCCACTCCTATGATGACTATTGTAACCAATATCAACCAAGTGGAGTGCAAGATAAAGCAGCTCATAGTATTATGCGATGTAAAACCGGCACTCTTGGTATGAATGTTTGTATCTGTGATGATTGTGGACATATGGAAACTCACAACAATTCTTGCAAGAATCGTAATTGTCCTTGTTGTCAAGCCGTTCTAAAGGAACTCTGGATTGACAAACGTAAATCAGAAGTCATTGATGCACCTTACTTTCATGTAGTATTTACGATTCCTGCTGAATTAAACCCATTAGTATATGCCAACCAATCCTTGTTGTATGGATTACTTCACAAATGTGTATCTCAAACTCTGTTAGAATTATCTGCTTCCGAGAAACACCTTGGTGCTACACCTGGTATCATCCAAGTCCTACATACATGGGGCAGTAAATTGAATTTTCACCCTCACATTCATTGCATTGTAGCAGGTGCTGGTTTAACCAAAGCCAAACAATTGAAAAAATGTAACTCAAAGTTCTTTATTGCTGAAAGTGTTCTAGGCAGAAAGTTTCGCGGGAAATTCCTTGCTCACTTGCATCAATTATACCTAGACGGAAAACTTCATTTTTCAGACCGCTGTAGTAAACTTCAAAACTCTTATGAATGGAAGGAATTCAAAGATAATCTTTACAAGAAGGAATGGATACCTGATGCAAGAGAAACCTTCAATGGTTTTGGCAATGCTATTGACTATCTCGGACGATATACCCATAGGATTGCTATTAGTAATAGT
>JAWXVF010000054.1:0-15404 GCA_044425555.1 Eubacteriales bacterium | reverse complement strand
TACCCCCATATCTGCTAAAATAAGTCTCATTTGTTCATCTGTAAGACCCCCTTGATGTGTTGTGAATACACGCTCATCTGTTTCTCCTTAAATTAATAAATGTTGTATAGCGTTAAAGAAATACCCTGTAATTATAATTCCACCTGCACAAATAGCTATAAACCATGCAAGTAGTCTTGGTTTTACAGCTTTTCTTAACATTATCATTGATGGTAGACTAAGTGCTGTCACTGCCATCATAAATGATAAAATGCTTCCAAGTTGTGCTCCTTTTGCTAAAAGTGCTTCTGCCACTGGAATAGTTCCAAAAATATCTGCGTACATTGGAATGCCCACAAGTGTTGCTAGAATTACACCAAATGGATTATTGCTACCAAGAACACTTTCTATGACATTTTGTGGTATCCAATTATGAATAACAGCACCAATTCCAACCCCAACTAAAATATAAGGTAGTACTTTCTTAAAAGTTTCAACCACTTGTTCCTTTGCAAAAATAACCCTATCTTTTTTAGTTAGGGTAGGAGATTCTATATCTACGCTTCCTGCACTCAAAATAAAATCTTCCACATACTTACTCATACCCATTTTGTCAAGTAATGTTCCACCTATAACTGCGATAACTAAGCCTATAACTACATATAAAACTGCAACTTTTGCTCCAAAAATACTCATAAGTAAAATTAGACTTCCTAAATCAACCATTGGTGATGAAATTAGAAAACTAAATGTTACACCTACTGGTAATCCTGCACTTGTAAAACCCATAAACAGTGGTATTGATGAACAAGAACAAAATGGTGTGACCATTCCTAATAGTGCTGACATAATATTAGCCCATATACCTTTAAATCTACCTAGAATTTGTTTTGTTCTCTCTGGTGGAAAAAAGCTTTGGATATATGAAATCATAAAAATCAAACCACATAATAGTATAATTATTTTTAGCACATCATAAATGAAGAAATGTAAACTTCCTCCTAGTGCCGTGTTGATGTCAACTCCAATTATTTTGAGTAAACTGCCAATCATATTGTTCAGCCACTCCATTCCCAAGAGTTGAATTTGAATAAAATCCCAAAATCTCATAATTAAAATTCTCCTTTTCCTATATTAATATTTTTAAGTATACAATGCATATATCAAATCAACTTATTTTGATTTGTTTTCCAAAAAACAAACTACCAACAACAGTCAAATCAATTATTTTTGATGTAATATTGCAAATAAAAATCATCATAAGATGACTTGTATTTTTATTCGTTTGTTATATTGGTTAGTTCGCTCAATACATTTAGTGCTTTCTTACTTCCGTTTCAACACCTCAAATCAATAATTATTTATTTGAGTATTATATTACATTTAATTTATAATGTCAATATCATATCAAAAATATTTTATTTGATGTTTTCTTCATTTTTTACCATCAGCCTTTCCTGAAACTACATACATTTCCATATATTTCTAATATTCCCATTGTATCATATTAATTCTCACCTATTAAGAATTATTTAATTTCATGTATCTACAGTAGTTTTCAAATGCAAAAAACCGTACAAGAAGTATTCGTTCTCGTACGGTTTTTTGTATGAATTTAAGTATATTGTAAACGCACTTGGGTTCTGACATCGCAGCAATAAAGACATCTTCTTTACTCCCATAAATAATCACTTCTTCCCATATACCACACCAATATCTTTAATGATAAATGATTTTAACACATACTTTGGCATCCATTCTTTCCCATCCACATTACCTTCGTAGTATACTTCCGAAATCCCATGTTCTTTTAGATAATTCATAACTTCATCTGGTGTACCAAACATATCAGGTCGATCAAAATAATCTTGTAATGCAAAAGAACCACCTTTTTTCAAAACACGTAAACTTTCTAATAATAAGGTCTTCTTATCCGACACTCCTATTACTTCGTGATATACGAAATTGCTCACTACAGCATCAAAGGTTTCCTCTTCAAATTCTAACCCTGTTGCATCTCCATGTTGAAAAGTACAACGTTCTGATACGTTTTCTAGTGTTGCATTTTTTGAGCACATATTATCACTATAATCCCACATAGGTCCCCAGTAATCAATTCCTACCACCTTAGCAGTCGGAATAGTTTTGGCTACTCGAATGGAAACAGCACCAGATCCACAGCCTACATCCAGAATCGTTCCGTTTCCATCCCATGATAGGTGTTCTACTAGATTCTGTATAATGCGATCCATCAATCGTCCCTTTTTGAAAGAGAACGTATTTCGTACTTTTTGTAGATACAATGCGAAATATACTACCATTACTAAGAGAACTGTTGCAACTCCAATCCCAATGGGATTTTTCCATAGGAATATTATCAGTACATCTACCACTGTTAAAATAGCTACCAAACCATATGCCATTTTCATAACAGGTGCTGACATCCAGTTTCCATATTCAGTGCCCTCTGCACCAATGGTTATTGTTTGTTGTTGATTCATCTTTTTCTCTCCTCTTTATTTTTTAGTTAGCTTTACCTAACCTTATACTATCAAAAAAGACGCATTAGAGGTAATCGTAACAGCCTAACCTTACTCCTTTTAGTCAAATTTTTTATTGCGATATTCAATTGGTGGCATACCTATGGTCTGTTTGAACATTTCCGCAAATTTACTTTGGTTCTCATAACCAATCTGATCACTAATCTCTCCCACTGTAAGATCGGTACTTCTTAATAATTTCGCTGCATACATCATTCTGTACTCTCGCACATAAGCACTAATGGAATTACCATACACTTCCTTGAAACATTCCTTAAGCGAAGTAAGAGAAATCTCATATTCTTTGGATAAATCAGTTAAGGTATATCTCTTTTCTATGTTTGTCGTCAAAAGTTCCTTGATACTCTTTACCTTTTGTACTTGTAATTTGTTAAAATAACGGTATGTAACAGCTTGTTTCTCATTATAGTTGGTTATGTAATAAAGTAGTTCTAATACTTTTATCTTCATCAAGAATAAATTGGGATGCTCTTCATAAAAATGTGTAAATAAGGCAGACAACTGTTGATTATTTCGATATACGCTAAATTCATTTCCCTTTTGTAAGCGTTCTTTTAAAGACAAGATATCAATGGGAATCGTTCCATAATGATTCGCAAGTTCCTTCATACTATGAATGGCTTTGGGTGTATCAATAATTAGTATAGACCCTAAGAAGCGATTCATAGGAAAAGAGTGATTCACAGGAGAATTCTCTGGTAAATTCATAGAAATATCAGTTTCTCCAAGATATACACATTGTCCATTAGAAAATTCTGCTTCAAATCGCCCTTTTTCACAATGATTAATGCATATAAAATCATTGGGGTAAGTCTGATTGGTATTACTATAATCAATTTGGTCTACGAAAAAATCCATGACAAATAAGGAAATCCCATCATATAATTCATAATTATATACAGTACCACTTCCCGTAGTTTGCTTCGTGGTATACACAGAGAATTCTTGCGTACTGTGATTTGGTTCAATACGTTTCCCATATATTTGCTTAATATCTAACTCATTCATACATCACGCTTTCTCTATACCCCATTCTTTCCATATTTCAGGACAAAATCCTACAGTAGCCTGCTTCCCATTTCTTACCATAGGTGTTTTTAACACCTGTTGATTCTCTAAAATTTTCTCATCTCGCTCTTCTTCAGAAAGATATTGTATCAAGGCCAAGGTATCTTGATCTTTACAGTTTTGATTCCACATAACATCTCTACCTACAGCTTGCCTAATACTGTGATATTCACCCTTACTAAGTCCCTTCTCTTTTATATCCACCAACTGAAACTTAATATTACGTTCTTTAAAATATCTCTGTGCCTTTTTCGTATCGAAGCACTTCGTTGTTCCAAATATTTGTATATTCATCATTACCCCAATTTCACTTCTTTCGAAACTTATGTTACCTCTTAACTTTGTATCTTTTCACTCCACTCAATTTCACGAAATCCTGTTAATACAATACTTTCCTTAACGATTATTGGTCGCTTCACTAACATACCATTTGTTGCAAGTAATTGTAATTGCTCTTCTTCACTCATAACAGGCAACTGATCCTTAAGTTTCATCTCTTTATATACCTTGCCACTTGTATTGAAGAATTTCTTAAGAGGTAATCCACTTTTCTCATACCATTCCTTCAATTCCTCATAAGTAGGATTGTTCTCAACAATATGACGTTGTGTGTATTCTATACCACTTTCATCCAACCATTTTTTCGCTTTTTTACAAGTAGTACACTTTGGGTATTCTATGAATAACATAATTTTCTTCTCCTATTTCGCTATTCGGCACTTTTTAGTGCTTCTACCATATTAATATATTTATTTTTTCTCGACACCATAAGAGACACCACAAGGGATACTCCTGCATTTAATAGCACACTTAACAGATAAGTTTCCGTTGTAATATGCATAATCATCTCATACTCCCCTGCCATAGCTTCTAGCAAATAGTCTAATGTAATATGTCCCAACGGAACACCAATGATAATACCAATAAATGATAACCATAGATTTTGACTAATTAATAACTGGGATATTTTTTTATCCTTAAATCCTAACACCTTAAGAGTTGCCATTTCTCGATATCGCTCCGTATATCCCATAATTCCAAGGTTATACAATACAACGATACATAGAATCAATCCTACCACTACTAGCATAATAATCATGGTATTCATGATTTCTAACATCACATCAAATGCCTCTACCATACTTTGTTTGGATTGAATACTTTTCATACCTACTTCTAACGTAAGTAATTCTACATCTGTATACATAGAATCCATTACATATGGTAACTCTAATTCATTGGCATACGTTTCAGAAATCACGATACTTTCCGTCATAGAACGTATTACCCCTGCTACTTGTAAGGTATAATCCAAATCATACCCATAAGGTGACACAACTATACTATCCCCAATGTCTAACCCTAATTCATCAGCTATTCTCTTACAAATATAAGCACCGTTATCACTTATTATGGTATACTCTCCATTATCCGATAGGAACCTTATCAAATCATTTGTAATATGATAAATGTCTAAGGATACTGTTTGATCCTCTATTTTCACTCCCATACTTGCACTTGTATCGGCATGATACGTTTCTAAGAACTCCTCTCTTTGTTGTGTAGTTATCTCATCTGATAAGTATATTCTTGTAGCATAATTCATTCCTTCATTATAGTAAAGCTCCACAAATTGATCCAGGGTATCATTCATTCCAAGTGAGGCAATTAAAATCACCATACACCCAATAACACCAAACAGACTCATTGCCGTTCTTGATTTATTGTGAATCGCATCTCTTAGATTCCAACGTGTCCCAAAGGAACGATTATGAAACCAATTACTATTTTCTATTTTCATAGATTTTATGTTACTTCCTGATTTTGGTTTTAAAATCTCTGCTGCTGTTCCTTTTAGAATATTCTTAACCGATAATAATCCAACGAATACTAATAATAGAATGACACCTACCATAGTAATATAACAAAACGACGGCATATATAAGTCCCAACTAGGCATATCTAAATACGTACTCATAGAACCCGTAGGATTCACAATCATATATGCCAACTGATAACCCAAAAAGGTACCAAATAGTATTCCTAACACCCCTATGGTGATAGAATATAAGGAATAATGTTGTAGAATTTTATAATCTTTAAATCCAAGTGCTTTTAACGTTCCAATTTGTATGCGTTCCTTATCAGCAATCCGATGCATGGTGGTTATCATGGTTAATATTGCAATCAGGAGAAAGATTACCGGTAAGATACTCCCCATAATTTTCCCTTCTTCTATTTCCCCTGTACTCCCTGCATAAGAAACACTTTCCTCTTTGCTTACCATAATAGAAGTTACACCTAATGCCTCATCTACTTGGTCAGTAACTTCTAATTTACTATTCTCTGTTTTCATATGTATTTGTGAATAGAATTCAAACCCAAGAATATTCTCTATCATCTGAGGAGAAACATAAGCGTATGCATAGGTAGTATAATCAGGCATTATTTGTGTCTCATCTCGTAGGAAAATCATAAACTCACTAGATTGAATGAGCCCTTTTACAGTCCCATATGAGGTCACTCCATTGTATGAGAATTCCAACTCTTCCCCTATTTGTACTTGATTTTCATAAGCGTATTTCTCTGAAATCCAAATACCCTCTGCATCTTGTTCTTCATAAGATTCCCCTTCTTTTACTACGAATCCTGAAACATTGGTATTGGCTACACCTACCAGAGAAAGGATATCATTTTTACTATGGGTGCCACTTTGAATCTCTACATCCACTTCTACATATCGCGTAACGTTCTCTACTCCATACAACTCTTCTATTTTCGAAACATCACTCGTTGAAAATCCACTCATGGAAAAAATACGATAATCTGCATATCCTGTCTGTTCAAAAAATATATCCCGATTTCTCTCAATAGCATACCATTCCACATTAAATCCTACAAAGATTCCTATGCCAAGGGTTATCATAATAATCATTGAAAGAAATTGTGCTTTATACTGCCACATAGTTCGAATTAACTTTTTCGTCAACATCTATTTTCCCTCCTACCACTCAATGTCATCAATCGCACGAGGATTTTCTTGCTCTTCATAGGAACTAATCTTACCATTTTTCACATGGATTACCACATCTGCTATTTCAGCAATGGTTTGATTATGTGTTACAATTACAATGCTTTTCCCATATTCTCTTGCCATTTTAAATAAAAGCTTTAAGATTAACACACCTGTTTCAGAATCTAGTGCACCTGTTGGTTCGTCACAAAGTAATATTTTAGGATTTTTGGCAATTGCTCTTGCAATAGAAACACGTTGCTGTTCTCCTCCTGAAAGCTCCGATGGGAATTTCTTTAGATGTTTCGAAAGTCCTACTTCTTCTAACACTTTTGTTGCAGAAATTGCATTTGGTGCATTCTCATGAACTAATTTCACATTTTCATGTACGGTAAGTGCAGGAATTAGATTATAAAATTGAAAGATAAAACCCACTTGACTAGCACGATAATCTGAAAGTTCATTGTTGGAAAGCGTTGCAATATCTTTCCCTTCCACGTAAATCTGACCACTTGTAGGACTGTCAAGTCCACCCAATAGGTTTAATAAGGTAGATTTCCCAGCTCCAGATGGTCCTAGAATAACAACAAATTTCCCTTCATCTAACTTCATATCCACTTTATCTAATGCCTTATATTCATTGGTTCCACTTTTATAGACTCTGCTAACATCAATAAATTCTACAATACTTCTACTTTTCTCCATTGCTCCATTGCTCCTTCTATATTTTCCAAACTATCCTATTATCACACAGGATACTTCTGTTCTAATAACTGAAAGTTTGCATTTTTAAGTTACCCATCCTTTGTAGTATAAATATAATCTGCTACAAATACACAGACTCTCTTTACATAGTAATTAACATGAATTTCATAATAAATAATACTGAAATAATAGCAACTACAATATCATCTTGTTTGAATTTACCTGTACCTATTGCAATTAATACATAAGAAATTGACCCAATTCCAATTCCATTGGCAACTGAATACGTTAATGGCATCATAATTAATGCTAAAAAGGCTGGTACTGCTGATTGCATATTATCCATATCTACCTTAGAAAAGTTCTTAAGCATCAATACTCCTACAAAAATAAGTGCAGGTGCTGTTGCACAAGAAGGAATTATACTTGCAAGTGGACTTAATACAAGACAAGCAGCTAAACAAATTGCTGTTACTACGCTAGTTAAACCTGTTCTACCACCTGCTGCAACACCTGCTGCTGATTCTACATAAGTAGTACAAGTAGAAGTTCCTAGAACAGCCCCTGCCACAGTTCCAATAGAATCACAAGCCATTGCTTGGTTAATATTAATTGGATCACCGTTTTGATCAAGCATATTTGCTTGTGCAGCCGTTCCATATAAAGTACCAATGGTATCAAACATATCTACTAAACAAAAAGTAAGTATAAGCATAATAGCACTAAACACACCACCAATATTAGCTCCTGTAAATGCATTGCTCCAAGCTTCCGTTGTAAATAATGCTGTAACTCCTACTGCACCAAAATCTGCAAACGATTGTTGAATATGTCCTAAATCAAAAGTAGGTACTGCACCTGTTAATACATAATATAAAATAGTGGATGTGAAAATACCAATAATAATATTTCCTCTCACTCTCAAAGAAGTTAATACTGCAATTAAAATCAATCCAAACATTCCTACTAATGCGGGTGCTACTTGCGTTATCCAATCACCATTGTTAATATCTACAAATTGTACAAATGTGTATGGATTATCTTGAATAATCCCAGCATTCTTTAATCCAATCATAGCAATAAATAATCCTATTCCAGCTGGAATAGATTTCTTCAAACATTCCGGCATTGCCTTTGCAATATATTCCCTTGCTCCTGTAAAGGATAGTATCAAGAATAAGATTCCTGATAAGAATATAATTACAACACCTGCCTGATATCCTTGCAATACATCTACACCTGCAAAAAATGCACCTGATACAAAACAAGTACAAAAATAAGAATTCAATCCCATTCCACACGCTTGTGCAAAAGGGAGATTGGCATAAAATCCCATTAATAACGTTCCGATTACAGCCGCTATAATAGAAGAAATAAAGACCGCATTCCATATCTGTCCCATAACCGTAGCATCTGCACCTAATCCCACAAGCCAACCTGATGCTCCATCAGCCGCTATTTGATTAGGATTCACAAATACGATATACGATAATGCAAAAAAAGTGGTAATCCCCGCCATTACTTCTGTTTTTACATCTGTTCCTTTTTTCTTCAAACCGAAGAATTGTTCTAACTTCATCTTAGTAACCTTCCCTTTTCTCTCTGATTTTTAGTTTCTATTTCTAATGTAAGAATGAGGGTTCCAAACCTCAAGCTTACATATGATATCACTTTAAATCCAATGGTCCAAATCCAGCTGGCAATAATTCTTTTAGCGTATAAATCCTTTGCTCATAAATAGAATTAGCCAAAATAATAGTAAACTCATCTGGATTACAAAACTCCATCATTACTTGTCGACATACACCACAAGGAGCTGTAAATGAAGTAAGTACACCTTCTGCTCCACCTACTACAGCAATAGATTTAAACTCTCTTTCCCCTTCACTAACTGCTTTAAAAAAAGCTGTACGCTCTGCACAATTAGTAGGTGTATACGCCGCATTTTCAATATTTCCGCCTGTATAAATCTTACCAGACTTTGTTAAAAGTGCTGCACCTACTTGAAAATGTGAATAGGGTGCATAGGATTGTTGTTCCATGGCTTCTATAGCTCTCTTTACTAAGTTATAGATTTCTGATTCTCTTTCTGTCATCATTTTACCTCGTTCCCTTGTCATATGGTATTCCTAACGCCCTTGGTGCTTGTGATTTCCTAGAAGTAAAAATTAATGCAACTAACGTAGCTAGGTAAGGAATCATTTTATAAACATAACTAGGTATTCCAAGTGCTGCTAATTCTGGTATTCCTGAATAGGAAGATGCCACTGCCTTAGTTACTCCAAAAAATAGTGCTGCTAATAAAATTCTAGATGGTTTCCATTGTCCAAAGATTAAAACTGCTACAGCAAGAAATCCGTATCCAGATACAGTAGCATTAAAGTTCGTAGAAGTTGGTATTACATACACTAATCCTCCTACTCCAGCTAAGACCCCTGATAAAATTACACCTAAGTATTGCATCTTGCGAACACTAACTCCTGCAGCATCAGCTGCACCTGGATGTTCTCCACATGCACGCAAACGCAATCCTATTTTTGTCCTGTACAAGAATACGCTTGATACGATTAAGATCACAATTCCTAAATACGTAGTACTATAAGTATTTCTAAAAAACATTGGTCCAATCACTGGAATCTTCCCAAGTAGTGGTACTTCACTAATTCGAAATGTATTGGTAAATACCACTTGCTGTACTCCAAAGATCATACGTGCTACAAAAATAGCAAATGCTGGAGCAAACATATTAAGCGCCGTTCCACTAATCGTTTGATCTGCTTTCATATGAATAGCTGCATAGGCATGAAACAGTGAAAAGATACCTCCTGATACCATGGCAATTACAATGGCAATAGCAAGTTGTAACTGTCCAGATAAAGTACCTCCTGTTAAACTAATAAATAAAATTCCTGTAAAAGCACCTATGGTCATAATTCCTTCTAAAGCAATATTTACAATTCCACATCGTTCTGAAAACATTCCACCTAATGCTACAATTAAGAGAGGAATGGTAAAAATCATTGTTTGTTGTGCGACAAAATAAATAACATCCATTATTCTTCCTCTTCTTTCTTTGCATCTATTTCTAAGATCACGTTCTCTACTCCACTTACTCCTCTTTCTTGTAAAGACTTCTTAGCACTTAACTTCTCCATATAGTTTTTCACAATTAAAGAAAATGCACTAAAGTAAATAATAACAGCTATAATTATATCAATAATTTCTGTTGAAAAATCAAATAATTGTAAGTAAAAACCACCTGCTGTTAAATATGCTATAAAAATTCCTGAGAATAAAATTCCAATAGGATGACATCCACCTAATAGTGCTACCGAAATCCCAGTAACCCCTTCACTTGCCAATACATCTACAATCTCTATGTGTTTCCCTGTTCCTCCTAAATATACCATCGATCCTGCCAAACCAGAAATAGCACCTGCTATTGTCATAGATTGCATAATACATTTTTTCTCATTAATTCCTGCATACTTACTAGCATTCCGATTAAACCCTACTGCTTTTAATTCATATCCAAACTTCGTCTTATTTAATAAGAGATATATTATAACCACTGTTATGATTGCAATAAAAATTCCTGCATGAACACTAGAACCATCAAAAATCACATCTAAGTTCATCTTAGGAATCTGTGCACTAACTGGAACACTTTTTGATTCATTTCTTAAACGATTAAACAGTAAGGCACTACCCTTAACAGTCCAATTAACTAAGTACATTCCTATGTAATTAAGCATAATAGAAGCAATTACTTCATTCACGTTATAATAGGCCTTCAAGATTCCAGGAATGAATCCCCACACTGCCCCAAAGAAGCATCCAAACAATACACATACTACCCAATGAAAGCTTCCTAATCCGTTAAAGGCAAGTCCTGCATATATAGCACCAAATCCACCTACAATAAATTGACCACTAGCACCAATGTTAAATAGTCCTGTACGAAAGGCAAATCCTACGGAAAGTCCTGTTAAAATAATAGGGGTTGCGTAATAAAACACTTGTCCAATTCCTTTTGCTCCACGAGTTAAAGAACCTGTTAATATAGTAATAAATCCTGGCCATGCTTGAGAAGGATTACTTAAGGTTAATACAATAAGACCCACCAACAAACCAATTAGAATTGCACAAACAGAAGAAATAAAACCATATTGTTGAACTTTTCTTTTCTTCATGATTACACCTTCCCTTTCTTAGAGCCTAACATATAAAGCCCTAGCTCTTGTGGCGTTACTTCATTTGATTGTAAATTTGCTACTAATTCCCCTTCATACATGACTAAAATTCGGTCACTTACTGACAACACTTCCTCTAGCTCTAGAGATACTAATAATATGGCACATCCTCGATCTCGTTGTTCTACCAATTGGTGATGAATATACTCAATAGCTCCTACATCTAACCCTCTCGTTGGTTGCACCGCTAGTAATACGTCAGGTGATTTCATAATCTCTCTTGCTATAATCGCTTTTTGCTGATTTCCACCCGACATACTTCTTGTAGTAGTATCTATTCCTTGCCCACTTCGAATATCAAATCGTTTCATTAATTGATTGGAATGCGTTGTAATCTTCACTTTTCTTAAGAATCCAAACTTCGTAAATTCAGGCGTATGATATTCTTGTAAAATTAAATTGTATCCTAAATTATAATCTAACACGAGTCCATGTTTATGGCGATCCTCTGGGATGTGTGAAAGTCCATTCGCATTCTTATATCGTATACTTTTATTCGTAATATCTTGTCCATTTAAGATGATAGTTCCTGCATCAATTGGACATAATCCTGTGATTCCATGAATTAACTCCGTCTGTCCGTTGCCATCAATTCCTGCAATACAAACAATTTCTCCTTTTTTCACCTCAAAACTTACTGATTTAACTACATGATCCGAATGTCCCTCTATGGTAGATTTAATCGAGAGATTCTCAACTGCAAGTGCGACTTCTCCTAATTTCGCTTCTTTTTTCTCAAGTTCTAAAGAAACTTTTCTTCCTACCATCATTTCTGACAATTCTTCTTTTTCTACACTAGCTACTTCATTCGTACTAATGTACTTACCACGTCTTAGAATCGTACAACGATTGGCGACCTCCTTAATTTCATTTAATTTATGAGTAATAAAAAGAATGGATTTCCCTTCCTTAGATAACCCCTTCATAATATCCATCAGTTCTTGTATTTCTTGTGGTGTTAAAACTGCTGTAGGTTCATCAAATATAAGAATTTCATTATTACGATATAGCATTTTTAAAATTTCAACACGTTGTTGCATTCCAACAGTAATATCCGAAATGTAAGCATCTGGGTCTACAGAAAGATTGTAACGTTCTGATAATTCTAATATTCGTTTACGTGCATCTTTTAATTGTATAAATCCAAATTTAGTATCTTCCATTCCTAATAATATATTTTGCAATACTGTAAAATTATGTACTAATTTAAAATGTTGGTGAACCATTCCAATTCCCAATCGATTAGCATCTAACGGCCCTTTCATTCGAACCACTTCTCCCTTTACTCGAATCTCCCCTTTTTCTGGTTGATATAATCCAAATAATACACTCATTAAGGTTGATTTTCCTGCACCATTTTCACCTAATAACGCATGAATCTCCCCTTTTTTCAATTGTAACGTAATATCATCGTTTGCAATAATCCCAGGAAATTCTTTGGTAATATGAAGCATTTCAATAATATATTCCATACAATACCTCCACTCTTCTTTTCAAACACTATGATTATATCATAAAAGGGTGCTTACAGCACCCTTTCTGTCTTACATTTTATAAAAATTTAATTAGTCTACAAACTTAATTGTTGTATTTGCTACTGTTAAATCAGCTGTAGATCCATCTTCAATTGAATCTACTAATGCAATCTCATTAGTAGCTAATTTTGCATAAAGTACATCATAATCTTCTACTGTAAATACTTCTAATTGTGTAGTATCCATTGGAAGACCTACACCATTGTTTTCAGCGGTGAATACACTTGTTGTTCCACCTGGGAAGTTTCCTTCAAAGTGTGCTTTTACTCCATCATAAATTGATACACTTAACATTTTAAGTGCTGATAAGATAACAGTGTCTGATTCTATGCTTTGATCTACATCCACACCAATTACTTTTTTATCTTCTGCTTCTGCTGCAGCCATTACTGAGTTTCCAACTGCTCCACCACATGCAAAGATTACTTCTGTACCACTTTGATACCATGAAGCGGCCATTGCTTGTGCTTCTGGTGTTGCAACAAATTCACCTGTGTAGTGATACATCATACTAATGTCAACACCCATTTCTACTGCTGCTGCTTCTGCACCTTGTACAAATCCATATCCAAAACGAATTACTGCTGGTACTGCCATACCACCCATAAATCCTAAGTTTGTATATCCTTCTTTTACTGCTGCATATCCAGCCAAGTAACCTGATTGATCTTCTTTAAAAAGAATAGCCATGGTATTATCTGCTGTGTGAAAATCACTATAATCTGCACTATGTGGTTCTCCATCTAATAAAATAAAATTTATATCTGGATATTGCTCCTGTGCTAAGTATACTGGTTCTTCAAATAAAAATCCTGGGCAAACAATTATTTTGGCTCCACCTTCTATAGCTAGTGCCATTGTTTCTAAATAAGCTGCTGTTGCAGCTTCTTGTGGTTGGTAATACTTATAAGAAACTCCTGATTCGTTTCCATATTGTGCTACACCCTCCCAGGCCCCTTGGTTAAATGACTTATCATCTACTGTTCCTAAGTCTGTAACAAGTGCGATTTCATATCCATTCTCTGAAGCTTCAGAAGCTGTTCCTGGGGAAGTTGTTTCTTCTGTTGTATCCTCCGTTGTAGTACCTTCTGTTACTGCGGGTGTTTCTGTTGTAGCTGTACCGCTACCACTATCTGAGGAGCCACATCCAACTAAAGTTGTTGAAATAAGTGCCACACTCAATAGTACACTAAGTAATTTCTTCTTCATAATATCCTCCATTCATTTGTTCACTCATTGTGCAATGACATTTTATCATAGAAAGATTTTATTTTCAACTAAAATCTTTCTTAATTAATCCTCCAATAATCCCAATATATTTTATTTGTTCCTAATATAAACATACTCTTTTTCACAAGAAAATCCTTCTGAATAAGAATACTCTAAGCGATTAAATTTTTTTATGTCTTCTATATTTACTATGGTATGTTCTGCCATATAACGCACCATTTCTCCTCTTGCCATTTTCGCATAAGTGCCTTTTTGAACGACTTTTCCATTCTGCTCTTCTCCAAACACGCAAGTAATATATTGATCACTCTTTTGCAAGTACGGTTCTATACAACGTGCATACTCTTTCGATGCCAAATTCAGAATAATTCCTGATTGATCATGCACCTCTTGATACAATTGCCCTCCCCAATAATCATAAAGATTCTTGCTACCCTCTACTGATAACTTAGCTTGCATCTCCAAGCGATAGGAGATAATTCCATCCATTGGTTTTAGCACTCCATAAAAAGCGGATAAGATTCGCAAATGTTCTTCTACATAAGATAACATACCTTCTTCAAATATAGTTGGTGCCATATATTGGTATTGGATGCCTTCATAAGCAAGCAATGCTGGCGTACATGGAACTCTTTCCCCATCTTCTGTTAGACGTTCCCAATTTAATCTTGCAATAGAATCGCTACACTTCCACAACTGTTGTAGTTCTCCTAAATTCATAGATTGCAATACTTTTTGAATTCTATTACTCTGTTCTCGTAATACAGGAGTTTGCAGGTGAGGTAGTGTATCAGAATTCATCTTCATTTTCTTAGCAGGAGATACAATAATTCTCATAATACTTGTGTAACCATAGTTTCTGGATCTGTGGCTGCTTTAACTTTATCATTTGCATATTGTATCATTCCATTTTCATCAATAACATAAGTAGTTCGCACAACTCCCATATATACTTTTCCATAATTTTTCTTTTCTTTCCAAACATCATATGCTTGAATCATACCCAATTCTGGATCAGCTAATAAGGTAAACGATAATTGAAATTTTTCTTGAAATCTCT
>JAWXVF010000276.1:0-2101 GCA_044425555.1 Eubacteriales bacterium | reverse complement strand
AAAAAACATTGGAGACATATTATTCTTTTGCAGGTAATGTGGCATATGTTAATATGCAAAACGTGATGGCAAAATCTATATTGCAAATTGAGGAAATAAATATAATAGGCTCTCGGAATCCCGAGTAACCTAAGCAACATTTATTAGTTATGAACTTTGAAAAGTAAATATTATCCAAAATCAAAAAATAAATGTAAGATATGAGAATAAATAGCGCACTTAACTAGACCATTGCGCTAGATATGGTTTATAATGGGTATTGCTTATGAAATTAAGCAGCTTGCTCAAAGAGATCTTTTAGTCGGGAAGTCTTTGGCAAAGCCCAAGCATCAAGATGTTGACACATCATGATGGAAAATAGGCGGCAGTACCACATCATAGATGAACGGTATTTGCCGTCTTCTAATTTGTAATCAATTTTCTCACGCTTGTTACAACGTTCAGCAGAAGTTCTTGCATTATATTCCGACTTCCATTCCTCACTATTACGTGGCGGTTCATTAAAAAGCCTAGGGTTATCTTTTAATACTAGATGAACATTTCTGCCATACTTAGCATCAGAACAAGGATTTTCACAGGTACAGTGAGGGGAACCACCTACGAAGCTGATTTGAGAACAACGATATTTAATACGCCCTTTTGCAGGTTCAACAGCGGCTTGCTTCATTACATGTCCTTTGGGACATAAAGGGATTCCATCTTTATTGATGGTGATATCATCTTTATATACAGGTGGTCTGCCACATTTCCAATTTAAATCAATAAATGGAGTGATGTTATTTTCTTTGCAATAGGTGTAGTAAGGCATTGCGTCATGAGCAGAATCTAAAATAATCTTTGTGACAATAGCCTCGGGTAGCAAATGTTTCATGGAGAACCAATTATAAAGAAAACCATGAGAATCATGTCTGGAAGCAGGGTTAAGAAATGGAAATACAGGCAAATCATTTAAGGAATCAGAGGCGGTGAGCATATATAAATCATAGCCAAAGTAATAACAACTACGATGAGAATCCCAGCCAATATCACAATCAGGTTGGCGATAAATGCGGTTACAAGAACAATCGCGAATTCCTTTTGTTTCAAGACAATCACAGATTCTAGTTTTACGTTGCTGAGCGGAAGTGACGATAGGAGTTCCGTCACCTGCAAGAGCAAGAGTTTCAAGGGAAATGAGTTTTTTATCAACAGAATGTTGCAGGAACAACTGATGAAAAACTTCCCATAACATGACGCAAGGTTCCATGTCAGAAGGAGGATTCTCTTGAAATTGTTGAAAGAGATCTGCAACTGTTATTTTTTCAACAGGTGGTGCTTTTTCTTCTTTACCTTTAGGTTTTGTTGGTTTTTTCTTAGGAGGATGAATGGGATTGGAAATATTCTTATCATCCGATAGCCAAAGGCGTTTCTGGAAGTCATAAAAAGTACCAACACCAGGTGTATCACCAACAGTAAAGCCACAAAGGATAGCATGAAGATGATTTTCTTTTAAATCAGTGGCGAATTTAGTGTAAGAGGTAATTTTTAAAGCCACAGAAACTAAGATAGCTCTCATCATATCAGAGGGAAGTCTAGGAGCTGGACCAAAGGTGGAATACCTATCTTGCATAATGATATCTACTTGCGATAAATCAAGATTCCAAAATTTTTCGATGAGTTGCCAAGTGGAAGCAGGTAAGGAATTAACTGCATCAGGATAATATTTACGAAGTTGAGTCAGAACACGGTTCTGATAGGCGGAATGTCCGCCAGAATTAAAAGGTTTCAAAAGAAACACACCCCCAATCAAAAGTATATGTCGGCTACGCAGAAACGAAATATCTTATTAATAAAGGGCGCGAAGCGCCGCATTTTGAGGTGGGTTTGTCAAGCACTTTTTGAAAAAAAGTGGAGAAAATAAAAAAAGGCATCTCAGAACCCTTATAAAATAAGGAGTTAATGATTCCGAGAGCCTATTCTTAAGATAGGGGTAACCATGTAGAGCACTACCATAACATCAATAAACCAAAAATACTTATGTCCAGTGATACCACATTGTATCAGATCTATAATGTTTAATGGTTCTCCTGTAGCTTGCCATCTAATGATTTGATAAACTAAA
>JAWXVF010000053.1:0-15763 GCA_044425555.1 Eubacteriales bacterium | reverse complement strand
CATCTATTGCAGGATAATGATTCTTATGCCCTAACTTTCTACTTAACATAATATGTCCATCTAAAATACTTCTCGCTGTATCTGTGATTGGTTCATTGAAGTCATCCCCATCTACTAATACTGTATATAGACCTGTTATAGAACCTTTTTCTGCACAACCAGCTCTTTCTAAAAGTTTTGGTAGCTGAGAGTATACACTCGGTGGATATCCCCTTGTTACCGGTGGTTCTCCACTCGCTAACCCTATTTCACGCTGTGCCATACAGAATCTTGTTAGAGAATCCATCATAAGTAGTACATCTTGTCCCTGGTCTCTATAGTATTCTGCAATAGCTGTGGCCGTCTTAGCTGCTTTATTTCTCTCTAGCGCCGTTTTGTCAGATGTAGCTACTACGAGTACCGTACGTTTCATACCTTCTGGACCCAAGTCATTTTCAATAAACTCTCGAACTTCCCTACCACGTTCTCCAATCAAAGCTATTACATTAATATCTGCTTTCGTATTACGTGCAAACATTCCAAGCAAGGTGGACTTCCCTACACCAGAACCTGCAAAAATTCCAATTCTCTGTCCTTTCCCTACTGTAATCAAACCATCTACAGCCTTTACTCCTAATGGTAGGATTTCATGTATCATCTCACGACTTAGTGCTTCCGGAGCCTTACACTCTACAGGATAAGAGATACCTGTACTGACTTTCATCTCCTCAACAGGTCGCCCGAATCCATCTAATACCTTCCCTAAAAAGCTAGGTGATATCTCCACGCTCAAGGCATAACCCATATTCTCTACCATACAACCAAGACCAATTCCTGCTGTATCTTCATATGGCATAAGCAATGTTTTTTGATCCTTAAATCCAACCACTTCAGCCATAATATAAGCACCCAAATTGCCTTCTAGATAAATTCTACAAACATCATTTAGTTTCGCTTCTGGTCCTATGGATTCAATTGTCAACCCAACAACATTTGCAATCTTTCCCATTTTCTTGTAATAGGTTTGATGCAACACTTTGTCATATTTTTTTAACATATCGGCTCCCAAACTACTTTCTTATTGATAAGATATTACTTTTAGCAATCGGTTTAATTCCTCTAATTGTGTATCAATGCCACAATCGTAAATACCACTATTTGTTTCTATGAAGCAAGCTCCTTTAGATAAAGTATTGTCTACTACTATCTCCACTTCACAAGATGCAGCTAAATGTTGCATAATCTCTTCCTTACTCTCATTCACTTCTGCGTAATCTTCTTGACATACATGGATTAAATAATTCTTATTCCCGTCATTATTTTGCATAATATCAAGAACAAGGTTCTTCACCATACTGCGCTGCTCCATCAAATCCACCTTAAATACGCGTTCGTAGATTCCTGTAATCTTATCCACTAAAAGTGGTTCTAACTTCTCCACTCTATCTTCATAATTCTTTTCTAATTCTTTTTCTCTTGCAATTAACTTCTTCTCTTGGGCTGTAAATTCATCTTGAGCCTTCTGCAAACCTTCTTGATAACCCGTATCGAATCCGCTCTTTTGTGCTTCTTCTATGGCTGATGCCTTCATGACCTCTGCATCACGTTGTGCTTGTTCCATCATCTGTTGAATCTCTTGGCTTGCTTGTTCCATCATAGCCTTGATTTCATCTTGTGCTGCACTTAATTCCTCTGCCTGTCTCTCGGCTATACTTTCAGCATCTTCTACTTCTTCTAATGCCTCTACTTCTGGTATAGATAATCCTTGTTTAAAACCATCTAATTCTTCCTCCTCTTCATGCAGGAAGGCTTCGTATAGCCGTACTTTTTCTATTACCAAATCATTGGTATCAATCATAAGTATTTCAGGGCTTTTCTCTACTACACAGTAACCTTTTACTATATTAGACAACGATATCGTCACCTCCACCTCTCGAAACAACAATTTCACCTGTTTCTTCTAGTTTACGTATAATATTAACGATTTTTTGTTGTGCTTCTTCTACGTCTTTCATACGTACAGGACCCATAAAATCCATATCTTCCTTAATCATAACTGCGAGACGTTTTGACAAGTTGTTAAATACTGCAGCTTGCACTTCTTCATTAGAACCTTTTAACGCAAGTGCTAAGTCATTGTTATCCACATCTCTTAATACTCTTTGTATCATTCGATCGTCCAATAGAAGAATATCTTCGAATACAAACATTTTCTTACGGATTTCATCTGCCAATTCTGGATTTTCAATTTCGAGATTTTCCATAATATGTTTTTCAGTAGAACGATCCACTGCATTCAAGATTTCTACCACTTGATCTACACCACCAATAATTGCGTAATCTTGATTTACCATAGAGGCTAGTTTTGATTCTAATACTTTTTCCACTTCCTTAATAACATCTGGCGTCGTTCTATCCATCA
Source organism: Eubacteriales bacterium (assembly GCA_044425555.1). Taxonomy (GTDB): domain Bacteria; phylum Bacillota; class Clostridia; order Lachnospirales; family Lachnospiraceae; genus JAWXVE01. Next base: position 13,362 of record JAWXVF010000053.1, on the reverse strand, counting down.
AGGCAATACGTCTTGCTACATCCGCTTGACTCTCTAGTGGTAGTGCAGAGATAATCGCTGACGATTGAGCTGATGATAGGTATGATAAAATCAACGCAATCGTTTGTGGATGTTCATCTTGTATAAAGTTAATTAATTGAGAACCTTCTGTCTTACGAATAAATTCAAACGGCTTCACTTGTAACGATGCCGTTAACTTACCAATCACTTCAACTGCCTTATCACCACCAAGAGATTTTTCAAGAAGCTCTCTTGCGTATCCAATACCACCTTCTGCAATGTATTGTTGTGCTAGACAGATTTCATAGAACTCATCCATCACATCGTCTTTCGTCTGTGGTGGAACCGTTCGTATGTTTGCAATCTCTAATGTAAGTTCTTCTATTTCTTCTTCTTTCAAGTGTTTGAAGACCATGGCAGATTTCTCTGGTCCAAGTGCGATTAATAAAATAGCTGCCTTCTGTAGTCCTGTGATACTCTCGTCAATTGTTTTTGCCATTTACTTACCCCCATCCTTCTCCTAACCAGTTGCGCAATAGATTGGCAACAGCTTCTGGGTTATCTTCCACAAACTTCTCAATAACTCTACGTGTTTCTGATTTCGATTCTGTAGTAATCTCTTCCACTTCTTCTTCTTGAATGGATTGCAATAAATTCTCCACAGCAATTTCTTCTGGTGGTTCTTCCTTATCAGCAACCATTGTACGGAACACTACAAATCCTAACAATCCTAATATTAGAATAATCAAAACAATCTGTACAATATCTTGTGGCTCTGCAGAAAATCCTTCCTTATCTACAAATACCGGTTCGCTATATGCTACAATACTAATCTTATCTAATGCAATCCCTGTAGCATTGGCAACTAATCCAAATAAATCTTCATCAACTTCTAGTCTAGTTCTTCCTTGATTAGCAATCTTATACTCTGACCAACTAATCCCATCTAATAATCCTTGTGAATCCACTTCTTCTTGTTTCTGCACATTGTATGAGATAGCAGTAACCGATATCGACGATTGATCATATTGTATCAACCCCGGTGGTATATTCTGCGTTGTAATCGTTTCGTCAACCACACGGTCAATAATTTCTTCTGAGGTGGCTTGTTCCGAATAACTACCATCTTGGTATACATAGGTTTCTTCCGAGTTAGAGTCTGTTCCAGGAACACCACTCACTCCACCTGTTGCTTCCGATGAAAAAGTCTCTTCATGCGTTATCAAGCCCGCTTCTTGTCCATCTGGCAATGCGAAGGTATGTGCGGTAGAATCGTAAGTGGAAAAGTCCACCACCAAATTACTCGCCACTTCGATAATTCCGAAGTTCCCCGTACCAAACAAGACTCTTCTTACATCGGCTGCAACAATATTTTCAGCTTGTTGCTTAATAGTTAACTGACTACTTGCCGATCCCGCCAAAGAATAATCATCATTCCCAGAATACAACATATTCCCCTGCGTGTCCATGATCACAATGTTATTCGTAGATTCGTTCCCAATTACATTCTTAGCAAATACAGCAATCCCACTAGCCGTGTCTGCTGGTATAGCACCGTTTAACTCTAAGAGAATACTGACTGTCCCTTCTTCTTCTCGTGCTATTAACGTTCCATCATTATCCGGAAGATCAATTGTAACACTGGCACGTTTTACAAAGTCGTAACTTTCCAAGTCAATCTTCATGTTACTCTCTAGATAAGCAACCGTTTTTAGACGAACTTCCGTTTCTGTAGTAGTGAACCCACCAGAAAACACATCTTCCAATGTATAAGCCGACGTAGGAACTCCATTCTCAGCTAATACCAGATTAGCTTGTGACTTGTCCGCACTAGCAACTTCTACAATTAAGCCATCGTCTGAAATCTTAGGAGTAATCCCTTCCGATTCCAACATGTCTTGTACTTCAGCTGCATCTTTCGCCGTTTCCAGCGTCACCAGATGCACGTATTGCGGTCTCGTAAGAACCGTTATCAATAGAACAAAAGTCATAAGCACCGCAACAGCAACCCCAATGATGATTGTCTTTTGCTTAGACTCGAATCTGTTCCACCATTCCATTATTTTGTTTATGATACTTTGCAGCTTCTCTGCCATGAATCAATCTCCTCGTAGTCGCTTTTTCTTAAATCTGCATTTTCATAATTTCGTTGTATGCTTCCAAAAACTTATCTCGTATAGCAACTGTGTACTGCAATGCTGTCGAGGATTTTTCTAGTGCAATTGTTAAGTCATGCGTACTTTCCGTTTCCCCAAGAGCAACCTTCATCTTCTCATCTGCTGCTGCTTGTGCATATGCATTCGTCTGACTCACGCTATCCATAGCCGAATTCAACATAGAAGCAAATATATCTTGCGATGTGTAATCCCCTAAATTCGCCTTGCTGTTCGAACTTACCTGTAACGTATTGTGGGCATCTTGTATCAACCCCGAACTCACTTGTGTTAATGCTGCAATACTCATCTTCTTCACCTTAGTAGAAACCAACTATCCTATCTGCCAATTTCCAATCCTTTCATCATAATTGTTTTACTCGCAGAAAATGCCGTAGCATTTGCTTCGTACGCTCTTGATGCATCAATTAAATTAGTCATCTCTGTAACAATGTTCACATTAGGATATGTTACGTATCCATTCTCGTCTGCATCAGGATGCGACGGATCATACGCAAGGTTGGCACCTGACGCCGTATCTTCATGCACTCCACTCACCGTAACCCCTTCTCCTGAATACCCCGAATAACTATTTCTACTAGTATTCAACACTCTACTAAACGGTGTTTGATCCCCCTTCTGTGCAAATGTAACCACTTTTCTCACATACGGAGTTCCATCAGCGGTTCTTGTTGTATTTGCATTAGCAACATTTTCCGAAATAACATCCATACGATATTGTTGTGCTGTCATTCCTGACGCATTTACATCAAATGATGAAAACATATTCTTCCCTCTCTTCCGATAACCTTCTTATCTTGCGTTATCTACTATCTATTTATCTCTAAACTTATTCACGAACCTCTTACTTGCCCATAGCTGTCTTTAAGCTTGTAAATTCACCCTTTATACTTTCAATAAGAGCATCGTATTTAATCTGATTCTTCGCCAACATAATATTCTCTGTTTCAATATCCACGTTATTCCCATCTAATCTATAGGAAAACCCATCCGAATCTGAATACGTACGAATATCTATACGATCTAAATCTACCGACGTCATTTGGCTCGTAAGACTCTTCCCACTCGACTGCCTTACATACTTCTGCAGTTCTGCTTCAAACGTTACATCTTGTCTCTTGTAATTCGGTGTTGTAGCATTCGCAATATTATTTGCAATCGCCTCATTCCTAAGCCAAGCTGCATCTGCCGCCTTATCTAGTACATCTAACTTTGCATATACATTTGAATTAAACATCTAATCTACACTCCCTTCGACAAATTACTCCAAAATAATTTAAACTATATTCTATTATAAAGAAAATCAACAAAAACGCAAGTATTTTATGCGAAATTTATTAAAAATTTCTAAAAATTAAGGCTCGTTCTTTTTCAAACAAGCCTTAACACTAGCTTTTACTAGGTTCTTTTCACATATCATTTTTTTCTACAAAAGAAATTTATTTTATATTTTCTTTATTATTTATTTATTTTTTAATACTTTTATCACCAGTATTTCACATACCTACATTGCTTCCTTCAAACGTGCAATCTCATCAAATACTAAATCATTAATCACCTTAATATAAGTACCCTTCATTCCCGAAGATCTAGATTCAATTACTCCCGCACTTTCAAACTTTCTTAATGCATTAACAATCACTGATCTTGTAATACCTACACGATCTGCTATTTTACTAGCTACTAAGATGCCTTCTGTTCCACTCAATTCATCAAATATATGGGTAATAGCTTCCATTTCCGAGAAAGAAAGTGTGCTAATAGCCGATTTCACCACTGTCGTCTTACGTTCTTCTTCAGCATTTTCTTCATGTACTGCTCGTAACATTTCTAATCCTACTACTGTAGTACCATATTCACACAAGATAATATCATTAATATCGTATTGTTCTTGTTGCTTGTACACAAATAAGGTGCCTAATCTCTCACCTGCAATATCAATAGGTGTTACAATAGCTTGAAATGATGATGCACTACTTGTTTCAAATCCCAATGTTTCTAGGTTCACATTTTCCTTCGTTGATAATACACCTAAAAAGCGTTCATTTAACATAGGATCAATAAAATCCCCCACTTGATCTACTAGTAATTCTTTAATAGGTGGAATCCCTTCTAAATTATTACTTCCCAATACTTTCCCTTTTTTACTAATCACTAAAACATTAGATGCTAAAATATCCTTCATTACAATGCAAATATCGTTAAATACCACTTTGCTAGAGTCATTGTTGTGAAGTAATTGACCAATCTTTCTTGTGCGATCTAATAATTGTACTGAACTCATATGCTACCCCTCCTCATATAATCCATATTGCGTGTATTCAATTCACTCATTCATGCAAGTAACGATGTAAAGTCTAAGAGAAAATTTATATTCACTGTTTCTATTGTATATTAGAAAGAATAGCACAACTTTTTTAACTTTTCAATTAAATCAGACAATATTAATAATTATTTAATACTATTTCTATTTGTTTATGGAATTTTAATATTTGATTGTCATTTTGCAACAATTCACACTTTTTTCACTTCTACTACTTGCTGGCATTTTTCATTAGAACACACTAATTTATTTCCTTTTTCTAATAGAATACTTCCACATTCCGTACATTTTTCTTTCGAAGGCTTTTGCCATACCATGAAATCACAATTAGGAATATCCTCGCACCCAAAATACTTACGCCCTTTTTTCGTTTTGCGAAGAACCACTTCTTTTCCACAAGTAGGGCATTCAATTCCAATCTTCTCGAAATATGGTTTCGTATTGCGACAATCTGGAAAACCTGGACAAGCTTGAAATCTTCCATGGGGACCATACTTAATTACCATTTGTTTTCCACACAAGTCACACACTTCATCTGATAATTCATCTGCAATTTCCACTTCTGCTAAATCTCGTTCCGCTATCGTAACTGCTTCGTCTAGGTCTGGATAAAAATTAGCAATGACTGTTTTCCAATTTACCTGTCCCTCTTCAATACTATCTAACAAAGTTTCTAAACTTACGGTGAAATTCACATTCACAATGCTAGGAAACGCCTCTTTCATAATACGATTTACAATTTCCCCTAATTCTGTTACGTAAAGGCTTTTGTTTTCTTTGATTACATATCGTCTTGCCAAAATTGTAGTAATTGTAGGCGAATAAGTACTTGGTCTTCCTATTCCAAGTTCCTCTAAGATTTTCACTAAAGAAGCCTCTGTATAATGTGCAGGGGGTTGGGTGAAATGTTGCTTTTCATCAAATTCTTTCCATGTCAACTTAGATTGTTCCGAAATCCCTTTTACTAATGATTTACTTTCTTCTTTTTGATCATCCGCTTGTACATACACACTCATAAAACCATCAAATACCACTTTTGAAGTCGATACATTAAAAAGATGTTCTCCATTTCTAATCTTAACAGATATAGTCTCGTATTTGGCTGGCATCATGCGACTAGCCATAAAACGTTTCCATATTAATTGGTATAGACGAAGCTGATCTCTACTTAGCGACTCTTTGATCCCAATTGGAATTCGTTCAATGTCTGTAGGACGAATGGCTTCATGGGCATCTTGAATCTTTTTCACATTCTTGCTTTCTTTTTCCTCCATTACCGCATACTCATCACCGTAAGTCTTTCTAATGTAATCTCTTGCTAAGACTTCTGCTTCTGTAGAAACTCTCGTTGAATCTGTACGAAGGTATGTAATTAGACCAACAGTTCCACTCCCTTTAATGTCTACTCCTTCATACAATTGTTGTGCAATTCGCATGGTCTTTTGGGTAGAAAAATTCAACGCTTTACTAGCTTCTTGTTGTAAAGTACTAGTGGTAAATGGCAATGGGGCTTTTTTCATACGCTCCCCTTTTTTAATCTCTGCTACAGCGTAAGTGCCTTGTTCTAATTCTTCTAGAAGTTCGTCCATTGCTTCTCTTGTAGCAATTGTTTGCTTCCCTTTTGTCGTTCCGTGATATTTAGCAATTAAGTCTTTCTTCTCCCCCTCCACTTCTAGGGCAACCTCTAATGTCCAATATTCTTCTGGTACAAATGCATTGATTTCCTCTTCCCGATCAGTAATAATACGCAACGCTACCGATTGGACTCTACCAGCACTTAACCCTCTTTTTACTTTTGCCCATAATAATGGAGAGATTTTATAACCTACCATACGATCTAACATACGTCTTGCTTGTTGTGCATCTACTAGACTCATGTTAATCTCTCGTGCATTTTTTAAAGATTCTTTTACTGCATTTTTTGTAATCTCATTAAAGGCAATACGGTACACTTTCTTATCTTCTAATTTTAACGCTTTATATAAATGCCAAGAAATCGCTTCCCCTTCTCGGTCAGGGTCAGTTGCTAAATATATTTTATCTGCTTTCTTCACGTGTTTACGAAGAGTTGCTAGAATTTCTCCCTTTCCACGTATGGTAATGTACTTAGGTTCATACCCATTCTCTATATCAATTCCCATCTGACTCTTAGGCAAGTCTCGTACATGACCATTACTTGCTGCTACTTCATAATTTGTTCCTAGAAATTTTTTAATCGTTTTTACTTTTGCTGGTGATTCCACAATCACTAGATTCTTCGCCATCTGTTGCACCAATCCATTTCCATTGTCATTAACACATTCCTTGATGTGATTTACTTTTTGATAGAAACTATACAGTATATTTTCTATATATGCAAGCTTTTTATGGAATCCCTTTTCATTAATCGTATTTTTTCTGAAAATAATTGCCTGCTATTTGCTCTAAATCACCACGTAATACTAATTCCATTAGCTGAAGTTGCAGATCATGTAATTCTATATGTTCCATCTGCTGATATATGATTTCCATGGCAAGTGGTGCAGAATCTAACAATTCTAAAATCCTTTCTTCTACAGGTGAACGTGTTCTTACTATATAAGAAGGATATACCATTTCCTTACAAGGAATACTAGATAGCCCATTTCTTAATTCTTCATACAAATCTTTAGGGGATAATACAATTGTAGCTCCTTGTTTAATCAAGTTATTGCATCCATAACTAAGAGCATCTACTAATTTACCTGGTACTGCATACACATCTCGCCCTTGTTCTAGTGCTTGATCTACCGTTATTAATGTACCACTCTTTTCTTTTGCCTCTATTACAAGGACAGCATCTGATAATCCACTAATAATACGATTTCTTAGAGGAAACAATGGTGCTTTAGGAGGTGTTTTTAATGGGAATTCTGATAATAAGCATCCTTTTTGTTGTAATGTTTCATATAGATTACGATGTTCGCTAGGGTAACAAATATCTACAGAACACCCTAGCACACCACAACTATAGCCATTGTTTTCTATAGCATAGTGTTGACTAATGCCATCAATCCCTTTTGCCATACCACTTATTATCTGAATATTACGTTTTGCTAAGTAAGTGGCGAATTCTTTTGCCATGTATTTACCATATTCCGAACACAGTCTAGCACCTACAATAGCAATTGCTTTCTCTTCATCTTTTGGTAACTCTCCTTTATATAAAATCCCATAAGGTGGATCTGGAATGTCTATTAATCTTTTGGGATAATTGGTTTGATGAATGGTAGTAAAGGAGATTCCCTTTTGCAATAATTCCTCATAATCTTCTAACTTCACCATAGTCTTAGCACTCTCTATCCCTTCTAGATTACTCGAGGTTAAGAGTGGTCTGTAGCTTATCTGTCCACTTCTTCCTTCTACTGTTACCGTAATCTCTTGCAACCGACTAGAAGATGCTTCAAAAACAGCCCTTGCACTACCCATAGCATTTACCAATTTACACTTCTTCACACTTCCTATCCCCTTCAATCGAAAGAGCCAATATTCATATTTCAATTATTTTCCTCCATCCATGCGATAACAAATCGCCTCCATTAAGTGTGTTCTTCTAATCTCTGCCACTCCTTCTAAATCCGCAATAGTACGTGCCACTTTTAACAAGCGATAATAGGCTCTTGCACTTAATTGCATCTTCTGAAAAAAATCTGCTAGAAATGCATTGTCTGTATCCATTAAAGCACAATACGTTTCCACTTTACTTGCGTTTAATTGTGCATTAAATCGAATACCACTCCCTTCATATCGTTTCTCTTGAATGGCTCGTGCCTTCATAACACGATTTCGAATCATGTGACTACTAGTCCTCTCCTTTTTATCAGACAATTGTTGTATCGTTACAGGCATAGCTACTACACTTAGATCCATTCGATCTAATAGTGGTCCTGATACTTTATTTTGGTAACGCTTGACTTCTTGCTCCTTGCAATTACATCTATTATAATCTGGATAATAGCCACAAGGGCATGGGTTCATAGCACCTACTAACATAAAGTCTGCTGGATACGTATAATTTCCTTGCATACGTGCAATTTGTATTGTTTTCTCTTCCATTGGTTGACGCAAGATTTCAAGAACACTTCGCTGAAATTCTGGTAATTCATCTAAGAACAAGACCCCTCTATGTGCTAAGCTCACCACACCTGGTTGAGGGGTTCTTCCACCACCTGCTAAAGCCTGAGCCGAAATAGTATGGTGTGGATTGAGAAAGGGTCTTTTGGTAATATAGGGCATATCTTCATTTAACAATCCTTTCACACTATATATTTGCGATACTTCCATACTCTCTTCCATGGTAATGGGTGGTAAGATAGTAGAAATACGATTAGCAATCATACTCTTTCCAGCTCCTGGTGGTCCAACCATTAACAAGTTATGAAATCCCGCTGCTGCTATTTCTACTGCACGTTTTACAGTCTCTTGTCCAGCAATATCTAAAAAGTCTATTTCTTGCTGCGTATGATCCATATTTTTAAAGAGTTGTTCTTTTTGCAAAATACTTTTTTGTGTATAAGAACTTCCCTTTTCCTGTTTTTTCAAATATACAAGAACTGATTTCAAGTCTGACATCCCCACAATAGAACATCCATAAATCATCTGAGTTTCCCCTAAATTCTTCTTAGGAATTACAAATTCTTGGTATCCCTTTTCCTTTAATTGTAAAATCATAGGTAACACTCCACGAATACCTTTTAACTCTCCATTTAATCCCACTTCTCCTAGAAAAACTTTCCCTTTAAGAGCTTCACTAGACACCTCACCTAACGCCCCTAATATCCCAATAGCAATGGGCAAGTCATATCCATTTCCTTCTTTTCGAAGGTTCGCAGGTGCTAAGTTTATGGTGATTCTTTTGGGTGGCAACGTGATTCCACTATTCATCAAAGCTACCTTCACACGCTCTTTTCCTTCTCTTACTTCACCACTTAAGTTCCCCACCATTTCACAATAAGGTAAGCCGTTACTCACACTTACCTCTACTTGCACCACAACGCTATGTAATCCAAGCAAGGCACTTGTTGCAATTGTACAATACATCTTCCTTCTCCCTTCTTGCTACCTATTCCATTTCAATTTCTATACATCGTTCCATACTTTTTAACAATTCTTCTTCCCCCATTCGAATCAAAACTGGTTCTAATGCATGGTGTTTTGCAACAAAAGGATTCACATATAGTATATAATTGGTCGTAATATTCTTCTCTCGTATTCTCTTTCCAACAAAAATCTCTAATCGTTCTCGACTTTTTAATCTAGTAATCCCTAAGAGACATTTCCTTCCTTCACACCTTCCACTTACTACAAATACTCCAAAGAAAATATAATACAATATTCCTGCCACTCCACTCACTCCCATAACACTTGCAGTAGATAGTAATAATACTTTTAGCACTATTTGTAGCGTACTAGCACCTCCTTTTCCCCCTTCTCTTTCTTCTCGTTCTACCTCCATATTGCTTTCTGTTTCTACAAAAGGTGGTAACTCCTTATAAGGAATCTCTAACACTGCCTTACTAGTTGCCTCTACCAACTGACTCTCTTGTATAGGAGAAGGAAAAAGGCTTTCTGTTTCCCTTATTAGGGGAAACTTTTCTTCCTCTAATACGTCCCCTTCTTCAAGGTAACTATTCTGAGTTGTATTCCCATTCCCTTGAGGTAGTGGCGAAGGAAATTGTGATACAAGAACGTTCGTTTTCGTTCTATTGTCTAAGGAGTCTCTTACCCAAATTGTATGTGAACCATTCCTACTATACTCTATAAAATCTTCTGCTTGCCAAGTAGTTCCTCCATCAAAAGAATAAGCATCTATTGGAATACCTACTCCTTGTGTCCCATCTTCTTGTAAATCATCAATTACAACCGTTACTTTTACAGTGTTAGTAGTAGTATCTCTTTCTTCTTGTATTAGTTCTAAAATAGTTGGACCCATGGTATCCAAGGAATTCATCCATAATATACCATTTGTTATTTGCTGAAATTGATCTTTTACCAAGACTTCATATTCCCCATTTTCCGTTACAAAAAAACCTGTATCCTCTACCCAAGTCTTTCCTAAGTCATACGAATACGGTGCTTGTGCCAAACCCACTCCCACGCTTCCATCTTCTTGTAAATCTTCTGCCACTACTTCCACATATACTTCTTGTAAATACCTTGTGGTATCATACAAAAAAGCTTCTATAGTTGGTGATGTATAATCTAAGTTCCTTACATCACTTGTTACCACGCTCGTTAAAACACTTGTCATCTCACTACTTGTCTGCAATTGGCATACATAGATTCCATTTTGACTTACGGTAATTTGCTGACTCTCTTCTCTTACTCCATTTCCAGTAAATAATACTGGATTATCTTCTAATACTAATCCAGCACTCCCTTCATATGTAGCCTCTAATACTACTTGATTGGTCCAATCAATAGGTGATTGTGTTATTGTTAAAGAACCAAGCACCATTCCTGTCATTCCACAATTCACCGAATAATAATATTCCGTTGTAGTATATAATGTCTGTTCACAACCACTTGGTATTGGCCACGTATCGTATCCTCCCGCCACCGTATTCGTCATAGTATGCCCATCTGAACAAACACATGTATCCCATGCAATCTTTGTAACAGGTTTATAACAACGAACATCGTACGTGCTAGAATGTAGATTCCCATAACACCCACCACCACTGCTGCTAGAACCACTATGTGCGTGCGTAATGGCTACGGTAGTGGTCTTAGTGGTTTCCACCAATTCTTCCCCTTCTATCTCCTCCTCCATCTCATAGACAGCTTGTATGGTATGCACTTCCATTAAAATTCCTAGTACATAGCACCATAATACAATTCCCATACTCACATATACTAATTTCTTCTTCCCTTTCTTCATATTTCCTCCACTATTTTCATAGCGTAGTAACTTCTCTTCTTACTGTTGGGTTGATTATTGTGATTCGAACGAATCTTGAATATGATTAAAATTTATCATATTTGGTAAAAATATTAGAAACAAAATAATTTTTGTATCAATATCATAACACATTGCGAGAATAAGTCAACTGTGTTTTCTAAAACACCATAAATAACACTTGTTATATTAAGAAAGGATACTTATATGCAACTTTCCACATCTCTTAGTCATAATATTTCTTATGCCCATAAACATTTCCCTATTCATCGTAGTTTTGATGTGATTACAAGAGAGCTTTACTTAGGGGAAACCAAAGCTTATTGGATGGGAATTAACGGATTTTGTCGTGTAGAATTATTACAAACACTCTTTACCAATCTACAAAATCCCACATTTACAAAAGATACTACTATTGAAGATATTCAAACGTACATGAACAGTAAAATCGGATTCTCTCAATCTGAATTATGTAATAATTGGGGAGAAATCGAAAAACATTTCTTAAGTGGTCCTTGTGTCTTATTTGTAGATGGATTCGACCAAGCTATTATCCTAGATACTCGTTCCTACCCTACGCGTGGTATTCAAGAGCCTGATATTGAGCAAGTGACTATGGGGGCTAAAGACGGATTTGTGGAAACCATGCTATTTAATGCTAATTTAATTCGTAGACGCATTCGCAATCCTCAATTAATCTTTGAACTTGCAGAGGTAGGCTCTGATAGTAAAACCGATATTTCCATTGCTTACATGGAAGAATACGTAGATCCTGCTTTATTAAATGCGATTCGTCAACGAATCAACAACCTATGTGTCACCTCTCTTACGATGGGTAGTCGAAGCCTAGAAGAACTACTCATTCCTAAACGTTGGTTTCACCCCTTACCAAGCCTTCATCAAACACAACGCCCTGATGTAGCTTGTAGTTTTTTATTAGAGGGTCATATTCTTCTATTAGTAGATACCACGCCTTCTGCACTGATTTTACCATGTACCATTTTTCAATTCACTCAAAGCCCTGAAGATTATTACAAGAACCCTCTCGTTGGTACGTATATTCGTTTGTTACGCTTTCTTTCTATTATAATAGGTTTATTCCTATTACCTGTTTTTCTACTTATTGGAGGATATTTACCAGAAGTTGCCCAGTCACTTCACCTATTAGGAAGTAATCCTATAGGTCCTTTAGAATTGTTTGCCTTTATTGTGATTGCAGAATTTGGATTAGGATTATTTCAATACACTAGTTCTCATATTGCTAATCGCTTTAATACTTCGCTCTCCATTGTAGGTGGATTAATTATTGGAGAAATTGCTGTTTCCTTGAACTGGCTTTCTCTAGAAGTCATCTTCTATTCTGCTATTACCTTATTAACTTCTTTTGCACTAGCTAGCATTGATTTTAGCGAAGGACTTCGTATGTATCGCATTTTGCTTATTTTAAGTACTGGATTGGGGGGAATTCCAGGTTTTCTTGTGGGACTCTTTCTTGTGATATGGTCCATTGCAACCACTCCCACCTTTCATGGGAAAAGCTATTTCTGGCCCCTTTACCCATTGGAATGGAACGCACTTCGTACCTTGCTCTTTCGTTATCCTACTACAAAAGCACAACCTAGTACTATTTGGAAGCGTAATGAACGCTCCTCTTAGAAATTTCCCATCTAAAAAGGTAACTTTGAGCAAAACATTTATACGTTTCCATCAAAATTACCTTTTCTAATTCCTATATATACTTTCACTCCTTACATTTATGTAAAGATTCTAACGTAAAGATTTTAAGATAAAGAATTTAAAATTTGAGAAGTGAGACTTTCATCTTCGTCATCTTCTTCGTCTTTATTTTCTAATGCCTTTAATAAAACATCAATTGCATTAAAATCTTCTTCTTCCTCATCTACTGTTGATGATGATGCTGGTGGGGGTGGGGGTGGTCCTGGTCTTCC
>JAWXVF010000275.1:0-2125 GCA_044425555.1 Eubacteriales bacterium | reverse complement strand
CCCTCCTTCTTACAATATTTTGATGATACAAACGAACCACGACTTTGCTCATAAGCATATGCCACTTGAATTATTTTTTTCTCTTGGTAGCAATCTCCTAAGATTTGTAATCCAATTGGTAATCCTACTTCGTCTACTCCACAAGGTACACTCATTCCAGGTAATCCTGCCAAGTTCGCCGATATGGTATAAATATCTCCTAAATACATTTTCATTGGGTCACTTAAGCTTTCTCCTAATTTCATAGCTGTTGTAGGTGCAACTGGTCCCACAATACAATCATATTTTGTAAAAGCTTCATCAAATGCTTTTTTTATCAATGCTTTTACACGTAATGCTTTTAGATAATAAGCATCATAATATCCTGCACTTAATACGAAAGAACCAAGCATGATTCTACGTTTTACTTCACTTCCAAATCCTTCTGAACGAGTCTTTTTATACAGTTCATGGATTCCTTCAAATTCTTTGGTGCGGTATCCATATTTAATCCCATCAAAACGTTCTAGGTTTGAACTTGCTTCCGCTGAGGCAATCGTGTAATAGGCAGGAATGGCATATTTGACAAGCCCTAAATCGAATTCTTCTACAATTGCTCCTTTTCCCCTTAATTGATCTACTGCTTCTAGCACACTTTTCTTCACACTTGTATCAAGTCCGTCCATAAAATAATCTTTTGGTACTCCTATTTTCATTCCCGCCACATCGTCTACTAATGCAGAAGTAAAATCTAATTCCTCACGTTTTGCACTGGTGGAATCTTTCTCATCATAGCCTGAAATCACTTCTAAGATAGTAGCACAATCTGTTACATCTTTTGCCAACGGTCCAATTTGATCCAAAGACGAACCATACGCAATTAACCCGTAACGAGATACGGTTCCGTAAGTAGGTTTCATACCTACCACTCCACAGAAACTAGCTGGTTGACGAATAGAACCGCCTGTATCAGAGCCAAGAGCATAATAGCATTCCTGTGCTGCTACTGCAGTAGCCGATCCCCCTGATGATCCACCTGGTACATGGTCTGGATTATATGGATTTCTTGTTACACCGTAAGCTGAAGTTTCTGTTGTAGAACCCATAGCAAATTCGTCCATGTTACTCTTTCCAATAATAATAGCACCTGCTGCTTCTAAGCGCTCTATGGCTGTAGCCGAATACATAGGAACAAAGTTTTCTAATATTTTAGAGGAACAAGTCGTAAGGGTTCCTTTGGTACACATATTATCCTTAATGGCTACCGGAACACCTGCTAACTTAGAAGTATACGTCCCATCTTCTATTTTAGCTTGTACTTCTTTAGCTCGTTGTAAGGCTCTCTCTCTATCAATTGTTACATAACTATGAATGGTTTCTTCTACTTGTTCTATTTGTACTAGTACCGCTTCAGTGGCTTGTACTGCTGTTAGTTCTTTGTCTTTTATCTTTTGCGATAACGACACCGCTGTTAATTCTAACATATTTTATCTCCTATCTGATTCTCTCTTATTCCACTGTCTTAGGCACTTGGAACATACCCTCTTTTTGTCCTGGAGCATTTCGTAAGATTTCGTCACAACAATCTCCATTAGTAACTACATCTTCACGAAATACATTATCGGTAGCAAAAATATGAGACATAGGTTCGATTCCTTCTGTATCTAATTCATTTAATTCCTCAATATACGCAATCATACGTTCCATATCTTCTTTGGCTTGTTCTTTCTCGCCCTCTTGCAACTCTAATTTGGCTAGAATACCGACGTATTCTAATGTTTCATCTGTTATTTTATTTGCCATAATCTTATACCTTTCCAAATTTACTTATAGTATCATCTACGGTTCTAATCTCGATAAATCTCTTGGGAATAACGTTGTTTCACGCACATTTTCTTCTCCTAATAATTTCATTGTAAGACGTTCTAATCCAATTCCAAGTCCTCCATGAGGTGGCATTCCATGTTTAAATGCCATTAGATAATGCTCCATTCCTTCTTCTGTCATTCCTCTCGCTTCTACTTTCTCCATTAATTCCTTATAATCATGAATACGTTGTCCACCTGTAGTAATCTCCATTCCTCTAAATAAGCAATCAAAACTGACAGTGAATGTTGTATCTTCCGGATCATCCATAGCATAAAAC
>JAWXVF010000290.1:0-4303 GCA_044425555.1 Eubacteriales bacterium | reverse complement strand
GCCATTGGCGGTGGAAGAGTCGTAGTTTTCATAGATAGTCTTCCAGTAGCAATTATGGGCTGATAAGATTTCTTCTGTAATATTATAGTCTTTGATATTACGAAACCATCTATCTAGCTTAGTTACTAGAATCATATCGATACGGTGATTTTTCACATCTTCTAACAATCTTAACAGCTCTTTCCTATATTTCATGGGCTTCCGTGCTGAAATGCCTTCATCGGCGTAATAATCGATTACAGTATAATTCATTTGGTTTGCATATTCTTCTAAGGCTTTTCGTTGTGCCTGAAGGGATAGCCCATGTAGGTGCTGCTCCTCTGTAGATACACGGATATAGATAGCGATTCGAGTCATAATAGTATACTCCTTTGTATATTGTATTAAAATCGGGTATAAAAAATACACCTCTTGCAAGATGTAGGCTAGAATGCTATAATTTACCTTGTTGAGAGGTGTTATAGCAGTGTATCTTACACTTGCAATAGTACGAATTGAGCCGTTTCTGTTGGTAGCAGGAGCGGTTCTTTTTTTGTTGAAAAGTAATTACTTTTATATACCTAATTCTCGCTTCAAGCCATCTTGTAAAACTTTTGATAAACTTATCTTTTGACGTTCAGCTTCTTCGGCCAACCAAGCAGGTATAGATAAGGTCTTTTTTACTGCTTTTGTGTTTTTACGATATTTATCAATATCAGTACCAATAAGGTTAACAAAGCTATTACTATCAATAGTTAATTCTTGGATATCAGGTGGTGTAGGGATAGAGATACCATCTTCAATTAAAGAGACTAAATATAAACCGAGAGCTTCTTGTGCTAGTTCGATTGTTTCTTCAATGGTAGAGCCAAATGTTTGGCAGCCATCAAGGTTTGGAAATTCCACCCAGTAACTATCTTCTTCTTTGTGAAAAATTGCAGGGTATACATTAAACATATAAAACTCCTTTCAAATAGGGATTATTTTAACCCAGTTCGTTTCATCAGGAACTACTGATTTTAGTTTATCAAACATATGAAAAATTCCTTCCTGTAACCAGTGTTTAGCAGAACGTAAAAGACCCCGTATTTCTACGAGGTCTAATAATGAATACTGCTCGTCAGTTCCCTGAGAGCTATGTCTTCTATACTGCCGGTAAACGGCTTTGTTTTCTAATTGCGTATTCATTATATAACCTATTATATGTATTTGTCAAGAAAATATGTTATTTTTTATTAGTGAATAATCGGCATATCTCATCATCTAATAAATCTAGTTTTTGGTTTGAAAGTTTCACATTGCTCAGCACATCATAATTTGTTTTTGGATCATAAATTCTAATTTTACTAACAGTAGTTACCTGAGATACTAGAGCAATACTTCCTTGTTTCATCTTTTGTATTTCTGATTGCATTCTTTTTATAAGAGCTAGTTCTTTTTCACATGTAGATAGTTGTTGATAAAATGCATCGGGTAGATTGTCCTTATATTCATCAGAATTTTTAATGACTACCAATTCTTTTGATCGCTTTTCTAAAAGAGATAAACAAGAGGTAGATTTTGAACGAAGGTTAGTAAATAATTCATTGCCCAAAAAAATATTTCCATTATGAAGTTTCGATAAATCAGTGGTTACCTTTACGGAAGTAAGGGGGACTATGGTAATTATAGGTGATAAAAGTGAATTATTTTTATCCATAACGACACAATAATGAAGTCCACCCTCTTCGCTACCTACATTATAACCTAGGTGTACTTTAATAATCTCACCACGTTTGTATCGTCGTAAGGAATTAGGTCTAAAACTGGGTTCAAAATTTAAAAAAGTAACCCAATCTCTAATCCAAAAGCACAGTTTATCAGCTTTTGAATGGTTGTTTTTGTTGTTAGAATTAATTAAAGAAGTAAGAAACTTATCCAAATGTTCTAGGGATTCATTTTTATGGATAATCAGTTCCTCTTTTGTGAGTTTTCTTGCCATAAATTTTCCTTTCTTTGAATTATTAATAATACAATAAATCTATTCCATATCTTCTGAATTTGCAGTTTCTATCACTTCACCACTATCTGCATTGATATAGGTAACGGTAACATTATCTGGTGTTACACCTGTGAAAATACCATACATTCCACCATACATATAAAAAGTTAGTACAGAAAAAGATTCAGTCATATCTAGCTCAGTAGATTTTGTAGTAACAGTAAATTCAGTAAAATCATCATTAGCAGAAATATCAGTAATATTTGGTGTAGATTCAGAACCTACCATTTCATCTAAAGAAGTATTTATATTTATACTCATTTCTTCTAAAATTTGAGTATGCATAGATTTAGTCATAACATAGGTGACACTACCATCTGAGTTTAAAGTACCAGATTTGTAGCCAGACTCTTCAACAGAAGCATCTACTGCTTCTTGGGTAGTGAGACTTTCTGTAAAATCAGGTAGCAAAGTAATTTCTACGCTAAGTAAGTTTTCATCAACCTCAATATCTCCAAGAGCATTAAGATCTTCAGTTGTAGATTCTTCAGTGGATTCTTCAATAGACTCTTTTTCAGTAGAGTTGTTTTCTGATACATCTTCGATAGATGTGTCTGCTTCTGACTCAGCAGTTACAGTTTCTTGTTCTATTGGTACAGATTCTGAATCAGATGAACAGCCAATACTTGCAAAAGCAATAGTAGTACATAACAATAGTGCAATTAATTTATTTTTCATATATGTAATCCTTTCATTTGTTATAGTCATTCATGTGCATGAATTTCTATAAAATTTACATTGTTTGTTTTGTTAAAATCGTTATTAGCAATATGTTGTAGTTCGTGTTTATAAGATACTACGTTTTGTTCATAAGATAATTTAGAGTTAAGAACAATTGTATATGTATCACCATTGCATCTTACAACGTAAGAGCGTATACGTGTTGGCATATCAGCCAAAATTACTTGTGTTTGCAAATTCATCAGTCCTTTACTTAGTCACTACTCATTCTGTCTATCATTTGTTTTACAAATTCAATATCCTCTGGTTTTACTTTTCTAGAAGCATCAAACAATACCTTATATTCTGGATTATCAAATAGGAATTGAGCAGCATCCTGTGAATCTTGATTCAAGTAATATGAAGCGACAGTTTCTGGTATAAGAGTAGTTTTGTTTGTACGACCAAGTAAGTAATCAATATCAACATTGAAAAAATCTGCAATTAATTCTAATGTTTCGAAATCTGGTTCTCTAGCACCAGTTTCATACATTCCAATGGTACTTCTTGATATTTTTAATTTTTCAGCCATTGAAACTTGAGTAAGACCACTTGCTAATCGTAATTGTTTAAAAATGTTTTTAAAATTTCCCATATAAGCCTCCTTAAATAAAAGATTACCACATTGCGTGATAAAAGTAAATAGAAAAATGTCACGAAATGTGGTTGACAGTTAGAAAACAAGGTGGTACAATCAAATTGTCACATAAAGTGACGGAAAGGAGAAGGTATTATTTATGACATATGGCAAAAAAATTGATTGAATTAAGAAGAGGAAAAAGTCAATCTGAAGTCGCAAAATCCATAGGAATAGCTACATCTACATTAGGAATGTATGAAACCGAGCAGAGAATACCAAGAGATTCAATTAAAATAATGCTTGCTGATTATTACAACACAACTGTGCAAAAAATTTTTTTTGAATAAAAATGTCACGATAAAGGACAATTTATTATAGGAGGTGAGAGAGATAGAAGAAAAACAACATGCAATAGAGATAGAAACAAAAGGATTATTAGGAACAGTTATAAAAATAAATGGAGTAGAGGTTCAAAACTTAGTAAGGAAATTTACATTAGTTCAAAATGCAGGAAGTTTTCCGCAGTTAATATTAGAAATGAAAGGAAGTGATATAGCAATAGGAGGAAGTGCCTTAATTAGTGTTCGTGACAAAGATGTAGATGAAGAAGACTTTGCCACGAAAATACTTAAAGGATTTCAGGAGCAGAGTCAAAAAGTGGACATGTGATATTGCAAGTATGTGTATGTGAGTAATTGCAATCAAAGTTTCCTTTTTCCCAAGTAGTTCCACTAAAATCGGTGTTGCTGACATAATTAATAGTTATAGATTGTTCATTTTGTGTAAGTGGACAGATACCAAGTGTTGTTTTCACTTTAATCATAAAAAATTCTCCTTTCGTAAGTACTGAGGTACTGGTAATACCCTGTACATAAAGGATAGAGCAAGAAGTAGTAAAAAGCAATAAAAAACAGAAAGAGGTGAGAGATTGATAAATTATGGTGAGAAAATAAGAGAGCTAGTTATGGATAACTTGCTACAGG
>JAWXVF010000274.1:0-2134 GCA_044425555.1 Eubacteriales bacterium | reverse complement strand
GCATGTATCTGATTTACCATTTGATGGAACATGAGATGCTACGTCTTTCTCGAAGAAATATTGTAGCATACTAAGATTCAGACTCTTTCCAAATCTTCTTGGACGAGTGAATAATGTAACCTCAGCTGTAGTATCTAGTAAAGTCTTAATTAATAAGGTTTTATCTACATAATAACAACCTAGTTGTCTTATCTTCTGAAAATTATCGATTCCTATTGGTAATGGTTTATACTCTTTCATAGATATGAAATCCCTTCTACTGATAAACAATGGTTGATTATATCATACCTTAGATAAAAAAACGTGTCAATTTGAATCACCATAATACCTTAATTTAACACGAGATTATTTCAATCTATTTTTTCTAAATATATTGGATTTATGCAGACATATTCTCCCTTCCCATTTCCTGCCCCCATCTTACAAAGCATCATCTCCATATCAGACCAATTAAGAATACTATCTTTCATATTCCCATCTAAGCTAATTCTTGCATTTGTTCAAAAAGGTCTTTTACCTGATTATATTCTATATCACTTAGGCAATTTTCCATTGCTTGTTCTGGCGTAACTGGTTTTCCCCATATACTTCCATCGTTGTTATCATATTTTTTAACATTTTTTCTACCATATTCACTCTCCTAATCTTACAAACACACCATTTCTTCCATCAGGCATTGAAATTGACCAACGCAACTATCCTCATGAAAATGTCCAAAATACCACTTGGTAAAAGTAACCTTATCTGCCATCTTCTGAAATTCTATCCCTTGCTCTTTAATTGCTTCTTGCATTTCTAAGATTTCCTCTGGCGTTCCTTTCCACTCTAAATTCGTCTTTTCCATGTCCTTTACAATTTCATAAGGACCTGTATGGGTAATGATGTAATCCACTTGATAATTAACTCGTTCAAGGTTCTTCCAACCTTCTTCGTATTCTTCTTTGCTAGGTACTTCCTCGCGGAACCACGAAGTTCCTTCTTCTTGATAATCGCGATCAATGGAACAAGCACCACCAAATACGAAAAACATCTTTCCTTCCAAGGTATACAATTGTCCTCTCATAAGATGAATCAATCCTGGCTCTATTACATGAACAACTCCTCCGTTCCACTCTTCTGCCTTGTAAGAGTTTAAATGTGGAATGTGTTCGTGATTCCCATCACAGAAAAGAACAGAAACAGGTAGGTTTCTTAATATTTCTCTAGCTTCTTTTTCGTTCGTATCATTCTCCCAACCAATCCCCACATCTCCACAGATTATTAAGTAATCTTTCTTACTAAAATTTTGTTTCGTATTACGAAAATACTCCTGTACTTTCTCTATATCAAGCGTAGTATGGGTATCTGCACAGATTACAATACTCATATAATTTCCTCCTTAAAGTCGCTTATTATTCATTACACCCTACAATCTTACAGTTCTTTTTCTTCATGCTCTGCTTTTTGCTACAAATATTCTTAACCATATTATACGTTTAATAGGATGCATTTCTGCACCCTATTTGCTATGTTGTTATTTTTTTGAATATTCCCCAAATATAGATGTATATAACTTCAGGATTCTTCTACTTGAGAATAGTTCGTATAGGAAAATAAGTTAATTTCTCTAATCTATTAAAAGATACTTTACTCCACGAGTTGCATGTAAATGATAGATAATTCTTATCGAATTAATTCTATAGAACCTGTAAGATGCCACATTTTTTATCCTCTTCAAATCCTTTACAAATATTTATATTCATCTCCTCCTCACCACACAGGTTTTCTTATAAAAGGCGATTCCATACTCTAGAATATCTGCATACCCTTCATCCTCTAATCCAATTCTATACTTCCTATCTTCCACCTGATTCAAAGCTTCTTGTACCTTACTTTCTATTTCCACTACCTTCTCTGCCACTTTGAATTCCATAATACAAGCCTTCCCTCTATGGGTGATATATTTTACAATAAAGTCAGGTCGTCCATTGCCACTTTCTCGATTAGAAATAGGCAAATAACCCTTCATTCCTTGGTAAAGCCCTATCATGACTCCATGGTAAAAAGTTTCTCGTTGATTCGGAACGGTTCCGTCATAGCAACTAATGGTTCTCTCAAGTACTCTTGTAAGCTCTTCTTCCATGATGTCTACATC
>JAWXVF010000052.1:0-15872 GCA_044425555.1 Eubacteriales bacterium | reverse complement strand
TGGAATTGTACTATGTATGTTAATCCATTTTGGAGAAGGATATCTAGTAAAGTCCAATCGAGAAGCAGGGTATGGAAGGTACGATTTAACTATAGAGGCAAAGGATGGTTCCTTTGGTGCTGTATTAGAATTTAAAATAGCAAGAACAGAAGAAGAATTAGAAGCAAAGGCGAAATTAGCAATAGAACAAATAGAGTCAAAACAATATATAGCAGATTTAGTAGAGAGAAATGTATTTAGAATTCAGAAATTTGGAATTGCATTTACCGTAAAGCAGGCGAAAGTGTTGCTTGGCTAAATTTCAGGTAATTACTTGATATCATCAGGAGGTTAATGGATATGAAAAAAAGCTTACCAATCGGAATTGATAACTTTGAGGATTTAATTACTAATAATGGATATTATGTAGATAAAACAAGTATCATAGAGGAGTTAATTGTAAATATTTCAAAAGTCAAGTTATTTCCACGTCCAAGAAGATTTGGGAAAACCATCACCTTAAGCATGATTGATTACTATTTTAATAAAAAGAAAGAAGAAGTGTCTAAAGATTTATTTAAGGGACTCTATATTGAAACTAGTGAATTTGCTAAGAAAGAAAAGTCACAATTTCCAGTCATCACTGTTAATTTTAAGAGTGTAAAGGGAGATGATTTCGAAGAAACTTTAACATTGGTAAAGATGAAACTAGCTGAGCTGTATAAAGAGAATAAAGAAGTATATGAAGTATTAGATGAAGATGAATTACTATTATACAAAAATATAGAAAATGAAACAGCAAACAATGCAGCCTACCAATATTCTCTAAAGAATTTAACGAAATATTTAGAACGATATTATAAAGAAAAAGTAATCGTATTAATTGATGAGTATGATGTACCTATTGACAATAGCTATCATAATGGCTTTTATCAAGATGCAATTAAGTTCTTTCGAGGAATGTATTCCGAAGTATTGAAAACAAATGATTCTTTGAAATTTTCAGTGATGACAGGAGTAGTGAGGGTATCTAGTGAGAGTATGTTTTCAGAGTTGAATCACTTAAGAGTATATGGTATAACTGATAATCACTTTAGTGAATACTTTGGATTTACGGATGAAGAAGTAGTAGAATGTTTACAGTATTATGAGTTAGAAGACACCATAGAAGGCGTAAGAACCTGGTATAATGGATACCTCTTTGGAAAGACAAAGATTTATAATCCATGGAGCATTATTAATTATGTGGAAAATGAAAAATTAAAGCCTTACTGGGTAAATACAGGTGAAAATCTCTTGCTGAAGAAGGTGTTGCGTTCTGGATACAACAGTGTAAAATCGGAGTTAGTTAAGCTGTTAAACGGAGAGGATATAATCAGTGTGACAGATGAGAATATCTCTTATAGAGAGTTGGATGATTCTGAGGAAACCGTAATGACCATGTTACTGTTAACGGGATATTTAACGGTGGTAGAAGAAGAAATGAAAGGAAGAAAGAAATACATCACATTAAGGATTCCTAATGAAGAAGTAAAGTATGAATTTGAAAAAAATATCTATTCATGGCTAAAAAATATAGGAATCGCTATGTATTATAAACGATTTAAACTAGCTGTGTTAGAAGGCGATTACAAAGATATGGAAGAGGTCTTAAACGAAATGTTATATAGAACCGTAAGCTTTCATGATGATCCGGAAGCCTTATATCATGGAATTGTACTATGTATGTTAATCCATTTTGGAGAAGGATATCTAGTAAAGTCCAATCGAGAAGCAGGGTATGGAAGGTACGATTTAACTATAGAGGCGAAGGATGGTTCCTTTGGTGCTGTATTAGAATTTAAAATAGCTAGGACAGAAGAAGAATTAGAAGCAAAGGCGAAATTGGCTATTGAGCAAATAGAGTCAAAACAATATATAGCAGATTTAGTAGAGAGAAATGTATTTAGAATTCAGAAATTTGGAATTGCATTTACTGTAAAACAGGCGAAAGTGTTGTTGGGGTGATCTGTAAATTGAACAACAGTTAGAAGTATATAGAAGTAAGGAGTGCAACGAATGGTAAGGATCGGAGTAAATAGTACTTTATAAGAGAAGAGGTAGAACTGTCATTTGCTAATATAAGGAATTAGTATATGACAGTTTTTGTATTGATAAGTAAATTGTGTTAAGATAAGGAAGTGAAAACTAATGGAAAGTGGAGAATTAGTCGATATAGGTTGTATATCGTGTAATTATGTTTTGTTGGAGATAAATCGTTTTGAGCAAGTATCGACGAATTGAAATATGTATAGATAATAGCTAGTATTTATATAACATTAAGAATAAATGGGGATGTATTTTATGAAATGTATTTGGGATGACTTTGTAGAAGTATATAATTATTTAGAGGATGATTTGTCAAGAGAAATATTTGAAAAAAGAGTACAATTTTATATAACGGGCAAGAAAGAACATTTTTTAAGATTGTATGTAGAATCAATATCGCATGAACATTTCATAGATGATTCTAAAGTGAATCATTATGAGATTTTAGTTAGTAAATTAAAAAAAGGCGAGAAGGTTATTATCTATGGTGTCGGAAAGCGATGTGAATATATACTCAGAAGAAGTCTATATGCAGAAATATTAGCAGAGGTAGAAGTGATATTATGTGATTATGATTATAAAAATATAGGAAGTAGATATGGTTATAAGGTATTATCGCTAGAAGAGGTTTGTGAACATCATAAGAATTGTAATGTTATTATAACACCAAAAGTAGCAGAAAAAGAAATAACTGATTACTTAATCACTAATGGATTTCTAGATACTGACATATATATTATGAGAAACCCTGGAATGGAATATGAATATTTTGATAAAGTGGTGTCATTGCAAGATAATGAGGTTTTCGTTGATGCAGGTGTTTACGATGGAATGACAAGTGTTAGATTTGCGGAGCGTTGTAATAATTATCAGCGTATTTATTGTTTTGAGGCAGATCCTGATAGAATGTCTAGTATTCATGAAACTATTAAAAAATATAATATGCAAAATATACAAGTCTTTCCCAAAGGTTTGTGGGATAGAGAAGATACATTAAGTTTTGATATGGTAGAAGGTGCAGAGTTAGAGGCATTGCATGGAGCGAAAGAAACTATTATAAATTATCAACCTAAGCTAGCAATTTGTATTTATCATAAACAAGAGGATATGATAAAATACCACGCTATATTAAATCGCTTGTTCCAGAATATAGATTTTATATTCGACATTATAGTGGGAAAGAGACGGAAACAGTTCTGTATGCTGTGATATAAATTAGAACATATAACATTGATATTATAGGAGAGGAGAATAGAAGATGGAACCTAAGGTGTCAGTTGTTATCCCTGCATATAATGCCGAAAAGTACTTGAATGAAGCAATGGAGTCTGTTTGTAACCAAACATTAAGAGAAATAGAAATTATTTTTGTAGATGATTGTTCTACAGATTATACCTATCAAATGATACAAAAGATAGCTAGAGAGGATTCTAGAATACAAGTATATCACAATGAAGTAAGAAAAGGAGCAGCATATTCAAGGAATTTTGGCTTAGATTGTGCGAGAGGAAAATATCTCTATTTTTTTGATGCAGATGATGTGATGCATCTTGAACTCTTGGAGCGAGCTTATAAACAATTACAGGAACAACAAGCAGATTTAATAGAAGTGAATTGTTATAAATTTGAACAAGAGGAGAATAAATATAGGATTAATAATTATGATCATGAATATGATAGAGAACAAAACTCTTTGTATGATACCTTAGCAATAGCCATGTTTGTGAAAGGATTTGATTGGTATGCTGCTACATGGTCTAAAATATATAGGTTACAATTTATAAAGGATAATGATATTATATTTCAAAATCTAGAAAGTTGTAATGATGTTTATTTTACGGTGATGGCAACCTTTTTGGCAGAGAAGATGATTCGAATGGATGCTACTACAGATATAGGGGTGTATATTCGTATTCATGAAACGGAAAGTAGAATTTCTACTAATAGACAACCGATTTATATTTATCTAGCGTATTTAAAGATATATCACGTATTACAAGAGAAAAAACAGTGGAGCGATGTCAGAGCATATTATTATCTATACGCAATGCGTATATTTATATTATATTCTAAAAGTAGTGGTGATATTAAAAAAATCCAAGAATTTAATGATTTTCTCTATGAGGTAGGACTGCCTACACTAATGAGACAAGAAGTTTTAGAAAGTTCAAGTGGTAATAAGGAATTCGTGGTTGTACAAAATATGTGGAAACAGTTCCATAAATCTCTTCCTAGTGTGAAGGAGTGTATGGAGGTGACGGGGTTGTTTTTTAAATTAGAATATAGTGCGCAATATTTAAATGTATGGGATATCTTAGATTTAAGCGAGAAGAGTATTGCTATTTGGGGATTTGGTGTAAATGGGAAGATATTGTTGGAACATTTAGATAAATATCATATTTCGTATGACTACATATATGATCAATCAGCTTCCAATCATGATTATCAAGAACAAGGTCATATGATTACACAATATAAGAAAGAACATAATGTTGATATTATTTTAGTATCAACAGCAAAATATTATAATGAAATTAAGGAACTTGTTCGTAAAATAGATTCTACTTGTGAAGTGATTAATGTAGCGAAGTATGTAGATGATTGTATTATTAATACTGTGTAAGAAGAAAGGTGAATTGGTATAAAGTATGGCTTCAAAGATTATGGAGTTTTCAGACTATAAAGCCTCAAAAGTATGTATATGGGGAGCATTTCCTAAGGGGAGAGAACTTAGAATAGATTTACGTCTAGAAGTACGCGTAGATTGTTTTAGTGATAATGATGAGCAAAAACACGGAACTTTAGTAGATGGTGTACCGTGTATTTCGTTAGAGGAACTTACTAAGCAAAAAGAAGAAACACTAGTTATAATAGCGGCTAGTAAGAAGCATGGTATTAAAGAGCAATTACAAAAAGAAGGCTTTCCTTATGTGGTATATCAAGAAGACATAATGGGAAGTTTCTCAGAGACAATACTTCGTTATTTTGTGTTAAATATCTTAGATCATTGTAATATGAATTGTCAGGGATGCAATCATTTTGCTAACATTGCTGAGAAAAGATTTGTGTCTATTGAAGATATTCGTAGAGATACGAAACGTATGTCTGAACTTTGTGAAGGTGGAAAGGTTGCTAGAATAGGAGTTATGGGTGGGGAGCCATTGTTGCACCCGGATTTATTAGAGATTCTAGAAGTGACAAGAATGCATTTTCCTAAGTCATTAATTCAGCTTGTTAGTAATGGGCTGTTACTGTTACAGCAAAAAGAAGAGTTTTGGATTTGTTGTAAGGAATATGATATAGAAATAGTAGTAACGAAATATCCTATTAACCAAAATTATCAAGGAAT
This sequence comes from Eubacteriales bacterium, assembly GCA_044425555.1. Lineage (GTDB taxonomy): Bacteria > Bacillota > Clostridia > Lachnospirales > Lachnospiraceae > JAWXVE01. Next base: position 10,456 of record JAWXVF010000052.1, on the reverse strand, counting down.
GGTAGCGACAGCTTTAAAGTATGGTGTAAAATTTCGGTTTTATGGAGATTCAGATAAGGTGATTAAAACTTCCTATAAGAATCCGTTAGATGTAGAAGGTGTTCAAGATTGTGAGAAGAGTTTTCAGTTATGTTTTTTAAGCAAGCATTGTCATATGTTAATGGAGGGGTATTTTTATCCGTGCACGTTAATGCCTAATATTGGACATTTTAATAAGAAGTTTGGATATGATATGCAGATAACAAAGGAAGACCGATTAAATATTTATGAAACATCTAATGCAGAAGAGATAATAGAATTTGTGAGCACACCGAAGCCGTTTTGTCGCTTTTGTATTCCAGAGAAAATGGAATCTGGAATTCCTTGGGCACGAACGAAGAAAGTAAAAGAAGAGTGGTTGGTAGATTAAGATAATAATGATTATGATTTATGGAACAAAGAAAACAACCCAAAAGAAACGGGAATAAGTATGCAAGAAAAAATAAAAATATCAGTTATTATGCCTGTGTATAATGCAGAAATGTATCTACAAGAAGCAATAGATTCTATTCTGAATCAAACATTAAGAGAACTTGAGTTAATTATTATAGATGATTGTTCGTTAGATAGTACATGTAGTATCATTCAAGTGAACGCTTCAAAGGATAATCGTATATGTGTATATGGGAATCAGACAAGACAAGGTGCCCCATTTTCAAGAAATCTGGGTATAGATGTAGCTAAGGGGGAGTATCTATACTTTTGTGATGCAGACGATTGGATGCATAGTGAATTATTAGAAAAAGCACATGAAAAATTAGTGATAGAGCAAGCTGATTTTATTGAATTACCATGTGTTCGTGTTACCAATATTGAAGAATTCCAAAAGGGGAATTATAAGAAGTATGAAAAAGTTCCATACATGCCCCAGTGTTTGTATGAAAAATCAGCGTTAGAATTAATGTGCAGTGATTTTGTGTGGCGAACTTCAACATGTATGAAGATATATGATTCTCAATTTATAAAGGGAAATAATCTATATTTTCAAAATTTATCATCTTCTAATGATGTGTATTTTTCTAGTATGGCATATTTTTTGGCTAAGAAGATGACGCAACTAATTGATTCACCTGAGATAGCATATTATAATCGTCGACACATGGGAGTAGATAGAATTTCAATGAATAGAGAACCAATTAATGTGTATCTAGCGTGGATGAGGATTTTACATGAATTGATAAAGAGAGATATTTTGGAAGAGTCGATTAATTATTTTATACTATATGGTTCCTGGATGATGCAGGGAGGCTCCTTTGAGGAAGTGGATACAAAGAAAAAAAGGGAATACTATGATTTCTTGTACGAGGTTGGACTAGACAGTCTAATTGCATCGGTGAAGTTATACAGTAAGATAGAACAGAAATTTGCAATATGTATTGTAAATTTATTGAAAGATAGTATAATAAATGAAGAAAGTAGGAAAAGATTTAATAAATTTAGTAAATTGTTAATAGGTATCTCAATTTATTGTGAGGGATTTTGGAAGAAGCTATTAGACAATAAAAAAATAGGTATATGGGGCTATGGAAATTACGGGAAGATATTAATAGAAATATTAGAAGAAAATGAGATAGAATATCATTATATATATGATCAAAGTGCTATAAATGGTGTGGTGAAAGATGGGCATTATACAATAGAGCTATTTGACGAAAATAGCCAAGTAGATTTAATCTTGGTATCAAGTAATAAGTATTACGAGGAGATAAACCAGAGTATTAAGGAGTTACAGCCTGAAATGCAAGTGATAAATGTATTAGAATGTATGCAAGAATATGTAATGCGAATAGAAGAGGACGAATAAATGAGAGAACATATTAAAACACAATTAATTGAGTTATTAATTACTATGCAAGCAATACACAGAGAAATGTGGGATAACGAAGAGTATAAGATAAGACAAGAATGTTTGGAATTATGTAGGGAGGCAACGGTAGCTATTCGAGAGGCATTAGCTACTTCTAAGAGACAACAAGAGAATCAAGAGAATATACAAGAATTAGTTACAGTATATGAAGATTGCGTTCGCCAATTATTAGAGCAAGAGATTATTCAACCAGATGAATTAGAGTATATTCATGCATTAGCAGTAACCATGGAAGAAGAAGCTCATAAAGTACTAACTACATATCACGTAGTATTCTTTCCGTATAATGCTTCTATGTGGGATAGTCTAGAAAGTGTATACTTATCTGCCAAAGAGGATCCAAACTGCGAATGTTATGTAGTTCCTATTCCGTACTACAAGTGTGATACTGTGAATAACAAATGGATTCCATGTTATGAAGGAGAACAGTTCCCATCCGATATTCCGATTACTGATTATAAAGCATATCATATTGAGAAGACAGAACCCGATATTGCATATATTCATAATCCATACGATGATGCTAATTATGTAACACGTGTAGAACCTAAATATTACTCAAGGGAATTAAAGAAGCATGTGAAAAAGCTAGTATATATTCCATATTTTGTGACTGCAGGTTATGAGCCACCAGAACACCGTTACTATATGCCAGTATATGAACATGCAGATTATATTATTGTACAATCAGAGAAAGAGAAGAATTATTATAAGGAGTATTTTTATTATGGTAAAATGCTTGCATTAGGTTCACCTAAGTTAGATAGGGTAATTCGTATCTGTCAAGAAGGTGGTGTGATACCAGAAGAATGGCAAGAAGTGTTAGGGAATAAGAAAGTGATTATGATTAACACTACCATTAATTCACTATTGAAGTATAACGAAGAAGTTTTTCATACGTTACAACAAATATTTCACGAAGTAGATTCTAGTAAGATTGCCCTTATATGGAGACCACATCCATTATTAGAATCTACGTTAAGAACAATGAGACCACATTTGTTAGAACAATATGAGGCATTACAGAAAGAATTTCAAGACTTAAATATAGGAGTGATTGATCAAAGTGCTGATTTAAATAATGTAATAGCCATTAGTCATGCTTATATAGGATGTGGTGGGAGTTCTGTGGTGAATTTGTTTCGGGTTGCACAGAAGCCGATTTATTTGTTGACTTATAAGGAAGAAATTGCACGGAGAAAAGAGCTGTCAATCCGACATATGGAAAAAATAGGAGACCGATATTATTTTACTAGTGGGCGTTATAATGCAATTTTCTCTGTTGATAAGGATTTCCACGAGGTTATTTATGAAAATTCTATACCTGATGTATCAGTATTTGATAATAGCATAAGTGGTCAATTTTTGATAGAAGAAAATATTATGCATATAGCACCAATGAAAACGAACAATACTTATCAATATAATACTAAGACTAAAAAAGTAACAGAAATTTTTCAACATGATTCTAGTTATGGATGTTTTGGAATATGCAACTACGGAGAAGAGATGTTTTATTTACCACAGCAATCAGATGCTATATGTGTATATCATAAAAAATTAAAAAAGGTTGAAAAATACAGGGATTGTATTGAAGCATTTAAACCAAGTGATCAAGAGTGGAATATAGGAGGGATTGGACGTTATGTAGTATTGGATGGTATATTATATGCTAGCTATACTGAGGTGAATAGTATTCTAGAATTTGACTTGTGCACTAAGGAATACAAAGTTCATACAGTAGGAATTTCTGGCTGTACAGCTATAGTAGTTGATGGAGAAACTTTATGGTTGTCAAGTGCAAAAGATGGTGTGTTGGTACAATGGAATACGATAACTCATAAAGAAGTAAGAAAATATAATATGCCACCAGAATTAAATATTTGGAAATCTCCTAATGGTTCCTATTTAGCACATAGATTTATCTTTTTGAGTGGAGAGTACTTACTAACACTTCCAGCGTATTCAAATGCAATGGTGCGATGTAATATTTGCACAGGGGTTACAGAAGTGCTGTGGAATGATATTTTTGGAACTATTGATAAGGAAGTACTGGGAGGAATAAGTTGTTTGTATGCTAAACAGTTATCAGAAGATATGATTTTTATACAGAGAGAGGATTATAAGTGCTTTTTATATTCAATACGTGAAAATATCTTTCAGGATGTTACTGTAGAATTACCAGAATCAATTATAGAACTGTGGAAGCAAAAATTAGTGAAAGGAATAAATGGGGAGATTGAAGTTTTGGAATTGGAAAAAGCTAAACGGAATGGGTGGTTTACTGAAATTGAATTTATAAATATTTGTCTTACAAAAGATGTTAGTGGATTAGAAAAGAAAGAATCGATAGAAACCTTATTGAAATCAATGCATGATACTTGTGGCAAAGTAGTGCATGAATGGATGATGAAAGTAATTATAAAAGCATAACGGAAGGATGGAAGTTATAATGAAAGCAATAGCAATGTACTTGCCACAATTTCATAGTGTGAAGGAAAATGATGAATGGTGGGGAGAAGGATATACGGATTGGATAGCAACGAAGAATGCGAAGTCGTTATTTGAGGGACACAACCAACCGGTGGAGCCTTTAAATGATAATTATTATGATCTTTTAGAAAAAGATACTTTGAAATGGCAAGCACAAGTAGCAAAAGAATATAATATACATGGTTTTTGTTTCTATCATTATTATTTTGAAAATGGCAGAAAGATATTGGAGAAGCCAGCAGAAAATTTGTTACAATGGAAGGAAGTAGAGATGAATTTCTGTTTTTGTTGGGCAAATGGAAGCTGGACTAGAACTTGGTATAAGATTCAAAATTCTAATTTAGAGAATTACAGCGAAGAAATGAATAGTAAGAAAATAGGTGATACACTATTAGAGCAAGAATATGGAAGGGAAGAGGCATGGAGAATTCATTTTGAATATTTGTTACCTTTTTTTTGTGATAGTCGATATATTAAAAAAGAGGGAAAGCCCCTTTTTTTAATATATACTCCCAATGATATTGAGGATTTAGATGGAATGATGGAATACTGGGATGTGTTAGCAAGACAATCAGGGTTATTAGGAGTGTATCTTATAGTACTAAATAGTGATGAAAGAAAGTGGGATTATGCGAATGCCTCTCTTACATTAGAACCATTATATTCAAAACAAAAATTTAGAAAGAATAAAAATGTTAAATGTGAAAAGGGTATAAGTAAGTATTCGTATCAAGCGATTTGGGAAGATATTATTGTAAGAAAAAACATTGCAGGAAGAGTTAACTATCAAGGAGGTTTTGTAGATTTTGATAATACGCCTAGATGTGGAAATCAAGGTGATATTATGGTAGGAAGTAATGTTATATTATTTGAAAAGTATTTGAGAAAATTAAAAGGGAAAATGAAGGCAAGTGGATTAGAGTATTTATTTATTAATGCATGGAATGAATGGGGCGAGGGAATGTACTTAGAACCAGATAAAAGAAATGGGTATGGATTTCTTGAAGCTGTTTCTAAAGTGGTGAAAGAGAAGGTTTCTTATGAAGACGTAGATGTAGTGGAGGAAGAACTTTGTACAGCAGAGCCTTTACTAGAACGTTATAGAGTGTTAAATAGATGGATTTTTTTAAGAGAAGAAGGAGTTAATATTGCGGAATATTTACTGAAATATCAATATAGGAGAGTTGCTATATATGGATATGGTTATTTAGGGAAGCATTTAGTTTATGATATAAAGAAATTGCCTATAGAAATTGTATATATCATAGATAAAAATCCTGATAAAGTGAGTACGGAGTTTGAAGTAAAAGGATTAGTGGATGAGTTTCCTATAGTAGATTTAATTATTGTAACGCCTTTTGTAGAACATAGAGAAATCCGAAAAATATTAAGAGAAAAAGTGGATTATCCGATAATATCACTAAAAGAGCTTGTGTTACAGGTTTCTAAAAGTAAAATTTTGGAAGCGAAGTAATAATAAGTGATTAATGGTGATTGTATAGCTACTTTTTTATGTGAAGAATAACATAAAAGGAATGGATGAATAATGAAGCGGTTAGGAATATTTGCATTTTATGAGTTTGATGGATATGTTGACCAATATGTAGAATATTTATTAGATGATATGATTGGTAATTTAAATAGTCTTATTATAGTTTGTAATGGGACTACCAAACAAAATAGTTTTCATATTATTCAAAAATATACAAATGCAATCTACATATGTGAAGAATTGCATTGCAGTAGTGTATATTTAGAGGTTTTAACAAATCACTTAGGATTTGAAGAATTACAAAATTGGGATGAATTAGTTCTTTTTCAAAATAGTTTTTATGGACCTATTCATTCAATGAAGCAAATATTTTATAATATGGACACAATAGTAGGAGATTTTTGGGGATTTTTGGCACAAGGAGGAGGTTCTAATGTAGGGAATACAGATTACTTACAGTTAGATTTCTTAGTAGTGAGAACTCAATTATTACAGAGCACACATTTTAAGGAATATTGGATTAGTGATGTATTTCATAAGTGGGAATATTCTTTTACTAATTATTTTGTTAGTAAGGGGTATAAAAATGTAGCGTATAGCGATGTTATTTCGTATGAAAAAAATCTGAGTGTAAAACATTGTGATTGGTCAATTTATAAACCGATTACATTAATGAAAGATTTTCGATATCCGATTATTAAAAAAAATGCACTTATGTTAAGAACTTCTATGTTAGAACAAGGTAGTGAGCTGTTGGAATATTTAGAGTATGAAACAGAATATCCAGTGGAATATATATGGAAACATATGATACGTACTATTCATATTGCAGATGTGCAAACTGGATTAGGATTAGAATATATTCGTGGGGATGAGTGTGTACATACGACATTATTAGCAGAAGTAGCAATCTTTATTCATTTGTATTATGAAGATATGGTGGAAGAACTTTTTCATTACATAAATCATATTCCAAGAGAAATAGATGTTTATTTATCTACATCTAATAATATTACTTTAAAGCAAATTGAAAAATGTTCAAAAGCAGTAAACAATATTAAAGAGGTGATTTTGTTGCCTAATATAGGTAGAGATGTAGGCGCTTTTTTAGTAGGTATGAAATCATATATAGAAAGATATGAAATTATTAGTTTTCTGCATGATAAGAAAAGTTCTAAAATGTATGAGATTGTATATGGTGAAAATTTTAAAAATTGTTTATGGGATAATCTATTAAAAAGTGAAGGATATATTAAAAATATTATACAAGTGTTACAAAAAAATCAATATTTAGGCTTATTAGTTCCACCGTATCCTTTGTATCCAGAAGGAGAACATATAATGTTTAATGCATATGGTAATAATTATAATAATATGCTTGATTTAGCTGAAAGATTAGAGATTCCTACAAGACATATAAATGTTAATAAAAAGCTATTGGCATTAGGAACCGCTTTTTGGTGTAAGACAAAAGCGTTACGCCCATTATTTGATATTGGAATTACTTTAGAAGATTTTGAGCAGGAACCTATGGGACGAGATGGAACAATAAGTCATGCAATTGAGAGAATTATCCCATTTGTAGCACAGCAAATGGGATATGCAGTAGGTGTCGTGGAACATGTAACAGTAGTAGAGAAGCGAATTTTAATAGAAAGGGAATTGTTTAGGAAAGAAATAGCAATGAATCGTCGATTCAAATATGCTAAATGGTATATTATTTCTTATATGAGAAGTAAAAAACAATGTTATATTTATGGTAATGGAAAAATTGCTAGAGGTTTAGCAGCAGAAATATGTATTCAAGGAATTAATTATATAGGACATATAGTTACGAAAAAAGAAAAAGAAGAAAAAGATTTATCAGGAAGAGATGTCTATTCATTGGAAGAGATAAAAATATATGAAACAGATGGTGTGATTCTAGCATTAGGTAGGCAATATACGCTGGAAGTAATAGAAGAATTACAGAGGAGAGGATTTACAGATTATTGTTTATATAATAGATGATTATATAACAAAATAAATATGTGGATTTGTGGAAAGGATGTATATGGAACGTAAAGTTAAAAATATATTATATTGTTGGGGGGGAATGAGTGAGTATGGATTGCTAGATTATGATATGATTCCTAAAATTAATAAAGCATTATCCATTAAGAATAGCTATGTAATTCTCATGAATAGTAAAAATAAGAACAGACATATTTTCGAGAAAGAATCAACTTGTATACTAAGGGAAGATTTAATATTTGGTAGAGTAGAACAATACGAGAAGATACTATATGATGGTATGTTGTCCATGGATGATGATATATTAATAAAAATCCAACCGTATTTGCTACAAATCATTAAAATCCAACAAAAATTTGAGGTATTTCCAGAATTCAGAGTAGACAGTACATTGGAATCACATTACAGTATAATGATAAAAAACTTACTGTTTTTAAATGCTTTTTTAGAACAATGTGAGATAGAACAGGTAATACTTACCAATATACCACATGATGGATATGATAATTTAATATATCATTTGTGTAAGATTAAGAATATAAGTATTGGAATATTTTGGAAATCTACAATTCCTAATCGGAAAAGAATTGTTACAGAATATACAGAACTAGAAATGATTCTTGAAAGGGAATATGAGCAGTTAAAAAAAGAATATCAAGAAAATGTAATGGATGCCATTATTTTAGAAGACGAAATAGATAGTTATTTTAATAATATGTTAAATATACAGCAAAAAAGTATAAAACAGTATGAAATGCATGCTGATTTTGATATAATGTTTGAAAGACGGTACGGCAAACAATATGCTAAAGAATATAAGGATTCTGTTAAATTACATCAATGTTATAATATTATGGCACACATGCCAATGATACATGAAAATTATATTTATTATGCCATGCAGTATACACCTGAATTGACAAGCGCTCCTTTAGGTGGTGGCTTATATATGGACCAAACCATTCCTATTCGTATACTTGCAAAATCACTACCAAAGGGATGGAGATTGTATGTTAAGATTCATCCAACACAATTGACAGGCACTTGTTCTATACAATTATTTGAAGATATTAGCAAAATAGAAAATGTGATGTTAGTAAAAGAGGAGTGTACTTCGTATGATTTGATTAGTAATTCTAAAGCGACGGCTACTTTAACAGGTACCGTGGCATGGGAAGCCCAATTTCTAAATATACCGGTAATTGTGTTTGGCTACTCAGAGAAAAATGTGGCCCCGTTATCTTATAAGGTTAGAACAGTAAAAGAATGTAAACATGCAATCGAAAGTATTCTAAGGGGTGACAAGCAAACTAATGAGAAAGAATTAAAAATTTTTACAAAAGCAATGGAGAATATATCGTTTCCAGACAATAAGGCTGAAATGGTTCAGCAGATTATTGATTTTTGCATGAAGTAGCACATAGAAGGAGAAAACATGAAAAATTTTGGATTTTTGGAGCAGGAAGATACGGACAGAGAGTTTTAGAAGAACAAAAAGCAGAAAATGTTAAAGGATTTATTGATAATAATAAGTCTTTATGGAATACAACTATAAAGGGAAAAACTATTATTTCTTTAGACGAGTATAAGGAAAAAGGATATGATAATTTAATCGTAGTAGCTGTTATGAAACAATATAATCAAATTAAAATTATAAGCCAATTACTAGAGGAAAACATTACAAATTATGAATTTTTTGGAAAGAAATTATTGTGTAGAATTAAGCGAAATAATGAGTATTTGTTTTCGTGGAATGGAAAGGAGTTCAAGGATAGCCTGTGTGTGGGGGGGGGGTGTGAAATTTTTGATATGCCTGCTCGCCGATATGAATTGTTGCATATGTGTAATTTAAATGGCAAAGGTTTAGAAATAGGAGTCTCTCGTTTTCCTGCTGTTTCTAAAAAACTTGGATTTAACGTACATGTTATGGATCATTTAGATGCAGATGGTTTAAAAAAGAAGTATGAGAATTTTGGTAATACAGAAACTATTGAAGATGTTGATTTTGTATGGAATGGAGAAGGTTATTTAGAGTTAGTTGGAGATAATAGATATGATTATATCGTTACTAGTCATGTAATTGAACACGTGTCTAATTTAATACAACATCTAAAAGATTGTAGTGCAATTTTATTAGATGGAGGGGTATATGCTTTGGCAATACCAGATAAAAGATTTATATTAGATTATTTTAAACCACTAACGAGTGTGGGTAAATGTATCGATGATTTTATTGAGAATAAAACAAGTGCTAGTAAAGGAACCGTAATAGATTCTATAATAAATAATGTATGTTGTCAAGATGGAAGAGCTTGAGTTTCCGTAAATTGCAAGAAAAAAATAAAAATTTGTATATCAATCATTTTTTTCTTACGTTTAATGAATTATACAATCTTATTAGGAAAGAAATCGTAACTAAACAATCCCTGCTAGAACAGAGAATAATAAAACTATATTAAATATTTCTATCATTCAAGAAATGGAATGGAAAGTTGCTGATACATTGGTCGCTGTGTTGGAAACCAAGATCGAACCCCTTCTCTTGCGTAAGA
>JAWXVF010000273.1:0-2141 GCA_044425555.1 Eubacteriales bacterium | reverse complement strand
AGTCAGTATAATCATGAATTCTTCGTATGTACTCATAAAACCACCTCCTCTCAAGACTAGAGAAAATGGGACACCCCTCGGTTGCCTAATTAAATATATTATATAGTTATCAATGTTCTGGAATTTGATGTAAAAAAGGAGCTTCGAAAGTTAGGAGTTCCTTTTTAATTGGATGAAGAAAAGATAATTTAGCAGAATGAAGCCTTTGACCATTCAAGAAAGAAGCATCGGGATTGTACAGACTATCTCCTAACAAAGGATGTCCAATCCACTTCATATGTACACGAATCTGATGAGTACGCCCTGTTTCTAAGTGAAGTCGAACAAGAGAATAATGTTCATAAGTATGCACAGTTTCATAATGAGAAATGGCATATTCTCCGCTTTCTTCATTCACTTCTCGTTCTATGGTAGAACCAGCAACACGACCAATAGGCGCTGTAATAGTTCCCTTTAGTGGGGTGGGAGTACCAGATACAAGAGCTAGATATTCCCTTGCCACCTTATGCTCTTGAATCTGTTTCCCAAGAATAGCACTGCTTACAAAGTGTTTGGCTAATAAGACTAGCCCTGTAGTATCCTTGTCAATGCGATTCATGCAACGAAAGGTATGAGGAAGATTTTGCTTATGATAATAGTACATAATACCATTCGCTAAGGTGTCCTCATAATGATTCAAGGAAGGGTGAATTGGTAGATTAGCTTGCTTATTAATGACTAAGAGATCTTCGTCTTCGTACACGATATCTAGCGGGATTTCTCTTGGCACAATAGTAGTGGAGCTTTCGCTTTCTTCAATGGTAATTTGAAGGATATCTCCTTCTTGCAAGCGATAATTCATATATTCCCAACGATTGCCAATACAGATACTACGATTTATTTTCTTAAGGGTTGTGATACATTGGCTAGAATAGCCGTGGGACTTTAGATAATCATAGATCGTGACTCCGCACGTGATAGAATCAATAGGGTAAGTAATGATACGTTTCATATGCGAAGTCCTTTCTACATGAGCTACGTTTTAGAAATCTCTCTTAGTGAGATTTCACTTCTTTCCAGTAATTATTATAAAGTGTATCGGCATCTTCTCCTAAGTATTGAAACGTCTCCATTCCACTATACTGTGATAAATCAGGAAAAGCAATTGCTGAATTACGAATATCGTCTTCTTCGATTAAGTCTTTAGCAGAAGTATTCGGTGTAGAGTAAGTGATATAATCGAAATTCATAAGAGCAATTTCTGGTCTGCAGAGAAAATCTAAGAACAATTCAGCATGTTCTGTATTAGCAGCATTTTTAGGAATCACCCAGGCATCAATCCAAATATTCGTTCCTTCTTCTGGAATAACGAATTCTAAATCACTGTTTTCTCGTTGGGTATAAATGGCCTCTCCAGAATAGATGACTCCAATAGCAGCTTCCCCCCCAATCATCTTATCACGTACTTGGTCAATTACATAAGCTTGTACAAGTGACTTCTGTTCCATAAGAGCGTCTCTAGCAATTTCTAATTCTGTTGTGTCTACAGTATTGGCAGAAAATCCGTTATATTTTAGAGCAACCATAAAGGCATCCCGAACACTATCTTGCATGAGAATATCATCTGCATACTGTTCATCCCATAGTACACCCCAACTTGTAATTGGTTCGTTTACCATAGTTGTATTATATAGAATACCTACTGTACCCCAACAGTAAGGAAGGGAATATAAATTACCAGGGTCGAATTCTTCCGATTGTGCAAAATATTCAGCGCCAATATGTTCCTTGGCATTTGGTATATTATCCCAGTTGATGGGTTGTAGTAAGTCGTTTTCAATCATCTTTTGAATCATGTAATCAGATGGACAGATTAAATCGTATGTGGATGCCCCTGTAGATACTTTGGGATACATAATCTCATTGGTTTCAAACTCTTCATAGATTACCTTGATTCCTGTTTCTTCTTCGAACAAATCAATCACATCAGGATCCATATATTCTCCCCAGTTATAGACGATTAGTTCTCCATTTTCACCTGTGCTGTTGCTAGCACACCCTACTAATGTTGCGACACTACAGATTGCTGTTAGCATCAATGTTGCTACTTTTTTCAATAATTCTTCCTCCTAAATATTTGTTATTAGTTACGTTTATTCTTA